>JAYTUR010000765.1:0-17812 GCA_043744475.1 Saprospiraceae bacterium
CGGGACTTGGACGTTGGGGTAACGATACTGACCTCAATTCATCAAGCATCGGCATCGAGTTGGACAACGATGGTTCAGAGCCTTTCAAATATGCCCAAATGGAGTCTTTATTGACATTACTTGACCGTTTGAAAAGGACTTACAATATTCCAACGGCTAATTTTATTGGTCATTCTGACCTCGCACCGACGCGTAAAAACGACCCTAATGTCACTTTCGATTGGAAACTACTGTCTGAAAAAGGCTTCGGTGTATGGTACGGCGATACAACCAATCTGGCTATGCCAAATGATTTTAATGCTATGCAAGCCTTGAAGATTGTGGGTTATGACGTTAGAGATACGACGGCGGCTATCACTGTTTTCAAAAGAAAATATTTGCAACAAGATAAAAGCCGCATATTAACTGATGACGACAAAAAAGTCTTGTATGCGTTGTTGAAGAAGTTTTTGTAATGCAATGACTCTTTGTACCTTCGCCATCGATTTTTATTTTATTAATTCTTAAAGTCGTCGAAGTGCTAAACTTCGACGACTTTTTATACAAACAATAATGATTCAAACCGACGTATGTATTATTGGTGCGGGTCCCGGCGGAGTAGCCGCTGCCCTTCGATTAGCCCAATTAGGTATCCCCTCAGTATTGATTGATAAAGCCACCTTTCCACGCGACAAAGTGTGTGGCGATGGCATGACAGGCAGAACAGTCGCTATTTTGAACCGCATTGACCCTGAAATCATCAATACCTTAGAAAAATCACCGATTCAAGCCGACTCATGGGGCGTGACTTTTTCGATGGACAATAAGCGCAATTTCCCTGTGCCGTTTCGGAAAAATTATACAAAAGGTGAAGACAGCACACCTTGTTATGTCGCTAAACGCCTTCATTTTGACAATCACTTGATTGAAATGGTGAAAAAAAAGCCGCTTGTTCAGCTTTTTGAAGGAAAAAGCATTGAAAAACACGAATATACTGAGGGGGTCGGTTGGACGGTTTCTGATAAAAAAGGAGAGTTTCAAGTACAAGCAAAAATTCTCATTGTTGCCAATGGACCATTATCACCTTTTGTGCGTCATGTTGCCAATATCAAAGTTGACCCAAAACACAATGCAGGTGCGGTGCGAGCTTATTATAAAAACGTCAAGGGGTGTCATGCTGATAATTTCATCGAATTACATTTCTTGAAAGATTATTTGCCAGGCTATTTTTGGATTTTTCCTTTGCCCAATGGCGAAGCGAATGTCGGATTTGGCATGTTGACAGAAACCATTTCCAAGCGCAAAGTGAACCTCGAAAAATCACTTTTAGAAATTATTCAAAACCGTCCGGACATCAAAGAACGCTTTGAAAATGCGGAATTAGACGGTAAAATCGTCGGATTTCCATTGCCTTTGGGTTCAAAACGGCATCAATTGTCAGGCGATGGTTATATGCTTGTCGGTGATGCGGCAAGTTTGGTTGACCCTTTGACGGGCGAGGGTATCGGCAACGCGGTTTATTCAGGCTATATTGCTGCCGACCAAGCGGAAAAATGCTTGAAAGCGCAGAATTTTTCAAAGGCATTTATGCAAGACCACGATGTCCGCGTTTGGCGCGTCATGGGTACAGAATTAAATTTGAGTTACAAGTTACAACGCATCGGCAAGTACCCCTCAGTATTTAACTTCGTTTTATGGGTCGCTTCGCGCAATGTCCAAATTTCAGAATTGGTCTATTCGATGTTCAATAATATTGATGTGCGGAAAAAGGTTCTGAATCCTATATTTTGGATGAAAATGTTGGTCAATGCGAAGTAAATAGTTTGAGTGTTCAATAAGAAAAGGAGGACAAAGCCCTCTATCTTTTTCTTTATATTCTACTTAAATTTGAAAAGCCCCTCACCCACCTGAACGGGTAAAGGGGCCATCCCAAAAACCAATATCTTTCTGAAATATGAGGTATGAATGATGAAATATACTGAGGGGGTGCTTTTTTCATACTTCATCACACCTACTTCCTCTGTCAATTCTTATATCTTTTTTTCTTCTTTTCAGTCGGTGACTGATTTTGATTATCTTTTTTGTTGAACTCTATACCCAAAGTGATTTCATGTGCTTGACGGGCGTACGTTTTCACTTCTGCAAGGGAGCTGTTGTAGGCGTAATAGATTTGGAAAAAATCTTGTTTTGTACCCACCATTAAACCAATATTGCCGCTGCTTCCTGGGCGCATGGATAAGCCGAGTAATAATTTTTCATCGAAGAAACGAGCCACCATATTTAAATCTACTTCAAAGGGTGCTTGATAGACTTTGCGAGCGACCAATGATGGCTCGAAACTCATATTGTCCATTTTGATTTTGTACCCACCAGAAAAAATGAATTGCTTGAGAAAAGACCTTTCTTTTGTAACAGAATTATTTGAAACGACACCCAAACGGGCACGAATGAGGTTCGGTAAGGCGATGCTTAAAGTCGCTTTATCATTGATAATGGCATAAGCTCCTGCTGTGGCATCAAAAAAGGAAACGTTTTTCATATTCGTTTCTATAATACGGTCGCCGGCTTCAAAAAATGGGTCTTGCGCTACTGAGGGGTCAAGACGTGTTGAATGAAACTCTGTTGAGAAACCGAAACCGGCTTTAAATCCTTGTTTCGTATTGTCATAATGATACGCATAAGACAACTGGGCGCGTGTGCGGTTCAAAAAACCGAATTTTTCACTTAATAGCAAAGCACCGAGTCCGACATTTTGACCAAGTGGCGCGTTGGCACTGACTGCATACGTCGTCGGTTGACCGGGAAAGCCTGTCCATTGATTGCGGAGATGTCCAAAAAGTTGATACTTACCCGATGCACCTGAAAATGCAGGGTTTATCAAAACGGGATTGATGAGATAATGCCCAAAAACCGCTTCGTCTTGTGCTGAGACTTTGGCTATAAAAGCTGTAGCAAGAAGTATGATGAGTAATGATTTTTTCATTTTATTGATATTTTATTGGATATTAGGATGAAGGACATTGGATTAAGAAAATTGAGTTGTTTTTATCGAAAATACTGAGGGGTACTTTTCTTAAAAATAACTCAATTTCCTTAATCCTAATATCCCATTTATTGACGGACAATCGTTACCGAGCCTTTGCCCAAAACAGGTTGCCCTGAGGCATCAACGGCTTTCATGATATACATATAAACACCTTCTGGCAGTTGCTTTCCAGCTGTTCTGTCTTGGTCATTGCCTTGCCACGTGTCGTTTGTGTAGTTGTCTTTTGAATAGACCAATTGCCCCCAACGGCTATATACTTCGAGGCGAATGTTTTTCAAGTCGCAACTATTGATTTTAAAAAACTCGTTTTTGCTATCGTCATTGGGCGATAAAACAGCTGAACCAATAAGGCATTCTGTATCAATATAAACATCTTTTTCAGCTGTTACATTACAACCGTTTCGGTCAGAGACGAAAAGATAAATTGTACCTGACTTTGTGATTGCTATTTTACGAGCCGTATCACTACTTGGAATCCAACGAATCGCATAAGGTGTTATACCTCCTGTAATAATGCCTTCTGCTGTTTTCGTTTTGATGTCCGCATTAATTGATGCGACGAGTTTAGCAGGTTCAGTGAGGATAGCACGTGATGTACACGTTTTACCGTTTGCATCGGTGATGACAACTGTATTTTCACCGCCTTTCAATTTGAAGGCAATTTGCCCTATTTCGCCTGTTGACCACTTGTAGGATTGAATCGGCAATATCATATCAGGTGATGTTTTGACAACGCGTGCCGAGCCGTTTTGGTCAGCAAAACATTTAATTTGCGTTAAAACATCAAGCGTTGCACACGCTTTTGAAGGTATGAGGAAACTCATACTCTCTCTACAACCTTGTACATCCGTCACGACAACGCTACAAGTGCCTGGTAATAGGTTAGATACTGAGGGGGTGCGTGTTGTATTGGTGGCAACACTTGTTGTGTTATTACACCAGACTACATTGAAATTAGGTGCGCCACCTTGTATGTCAATCTGTGCCTTACCATTGGCTGTTAAATCGTCATCAGCAGCAGTTATCTGAATATTAGCTAACTTCAATGTTGAAGTAATTTTAAGTTCATAACTACCTGTCCACGTTTGTGGATTCGGCAAACGACTGTCTGTAATAGTAATAAAATATCTGCCCGGAGCGACATTGGCTAAAGTTCCAGAATTGGTACCAACAGGCTGATTGAGTGCATTTGTCCATTTGTATGTAAAAGGAGACGAACCGCCTGACGGCACGACCTCAATACGTCCAGACATGGAGTCCGCTTTACAAACAGGATCTGTAACAATGACATTTGCACCCAAAGTAGCAATCATACAAGGCACAACATCGTTGCCCGTAGAAGCCACACAATTCGCTTCATCTCGGACGGTTACGCTGTACTTTTTGCTTGTATCGCAGCAGATGCCAAAAATATCACGACTTGTTGCACCTGTATTCCATGTATAGGTGTAAGCCGAACCTGTACCGCCACTCACAGCTAAGACGATAGAGCCGTTGCAACCATTGGTTACATTTGTGATTGTTTTTTCAATCGTCAAACGGGTTGGGCTGCTGACGGTTTGCGTTTCAATTTTGATTTGACCACGGGAATCCGTAATAGAGATATTATACGTTCCTGCGCGTAAACCTGTAATTTCATAAGTTCCGCTACGGCTTGGTTGGTTATTGATGCGCACAGAATCCGTTGCCGACCAGCGAATAACGTAGCCTGGCTCACCATTTTGGATATTGACCGTTATTGAACCATTGCTGTCGCCAAAGCATTTTACATCCTTTTTTGTCGTAATTGTGACCAATTGACAAGGAGTACGTGGCACAACGAGGTTATTTGTATCTTTTAAACAACCATTGGCATCTTTTATTTGAAGGGAATAATTGCCTGCACGAATATTGGGGCGGTCACGTGGCTGGTTATCACCACTTAAATCCGCCCAATAATATTTATATTGTTCAACACCGCCCGTTACGGTCAGAGCAATTGCACCATCTGCACCTGTACACGTTTCTGGTGAAACAGCAAGCGACGCAATTCTGACGGATGTTTGAGAACCCAAAACAGTATATGTTTCAGTTTTTATTTGACCAATACGGTCTTCGACAATAACCGTATAATTACCTGCCGTTAGGCCTGTTAATATTCTATCACGACCAATAATGTCGTTAGATGCGTTTTTCCAAGTATAAGTTAAAGGTGCAGCACCACCGAGAGCAGTTAATTCAATTCGTCCTAAGTTTTGCCCAGGGCAACCTGCGGGTGTGATTAATATGGTAAATGTTAGTGGCGTAGAACATTCACCACCGACTGTAAATGATTTTATTTCACGACATCCTGCCGCATCTGTAACAGAAACACTATACGAGCCAGGGCAAAGACCCGTTTGGTTTTGGCTCGTTGGGTTCACACCTTGACCACTCCACAGGTAGCTATACTGAGGGGTGCCTCCTGTGACTGTTAGTGTGATTGTACCATTTGGACTACGTGTGGCATCTGAAACACTACCATTAATGACAATTGCAGGGTTTGCATCAACAACATAAGAGGTAGTAAATGTGCATGAATTGGCATCTGTTAAAGTCAGACGATAAGTACCTACAACAAGTGTACTGATATTTTGAGCCGTGCTGCTGAACCCTGACGGTCCAGACCAAGCAAATTGGTAAGGCTGTGTGCCGCCACCGACAGTCAGGGCAATTGCACCTGTAGAACCACCAAAACAAGTGATTTTAGTGACATTAGCACTTAAAACCTTTAATGAATCCGTTGGTTCAGTAATTGTAAAGGCTTGAGACCTTGTGCAACCATTGGCATCTGTAACGACAACGCTATAAGCACCCGCTTTCAAGTTTGAGATATTTTGCGTGGTTGCTGTTGTGCCTGTCCATGCAAAACGAAGTGTACCTGTACCGCCTGTCGCATTGAGAACGATAGAGCCTGTTGGCTCACCTTTACATTTGACGTTTGTTACTGAGGGGGCTATTGATACTGCCGTAGGTTGCGTAATGTCATAACTTGTTGTTTTTGAACAACCACTGGCATCTGTTACTGAGAGATTGTAAGTTCCCACACGTAGCATGTCAATGGTTTGAGCTATAAAATTGAAACCACTAGGACCTGACCAGCTATAGGTTATTGCCCCAGAACCACCTGTTGCGGAAGCCGTCAAAGAACCATTATTACCACCATTGCAAGTAACGTTTGTGATAGTTGGCGTACCAATAACAATGGTTGAGGCTGTATCCGTTAGAGTAAAAGCTTTAGTAACAGAACACATTTTGCTGTCCTTAACAGTCAATGAATATTGCCCTGCACTCAAATTACTGATATTCTGCGTGCTTGCCGTATAGTTAGAACCTATCCACGCAAACGTATTTGTACCATTTCCACCTGTTACGCCTAAAATAGAAATCGAACCTGTTTGCGAACCGCATCTTGTATTACGAATGATTGCATTACCAATAAGTAAGCTATCAGGCTCAAGAATCGTATCTTTTCTAGTAGAAATACAGCCTTTAGAGTCTGTAATGGACACTGAATAAGCACCCGCTGGCACATTCGTCAGATTTTGAGATGTCGTCGCATTGCTCCAAAGGAAACTATACTGAGGGGTACCTCCCGCAACCGTTAAGGTAATGCCACCCGTTGATTGCCCTTTACACGTCGCACTCGTTAATTGACTTGATGTGCTAAACGCAGTAGGAGCAGTTAAAGTAAAACTGTCAACTTTTATGAATGTACCACTTGTAATTGTTACCTTATATTTGCCCGCAACAACATTCGAAATGTCTTTTGTTGTCGCATTATTGCTCCATTGGTAAGTATAAGTTCCTATACCGCCAGTAACAGTCAACGTAACACCGCCATCAGTGCTAGCTGGGCAGGTAACGTTTTTAATAGTTGAAGTAGCACTAATAGCTGTGCCAGTCGTTGCCGCAACGCTGATACTGCCTTGTCTGTATGTCGCTGGAACAGTATTTAAGTCCCCGTCTTTGATGGATTGCTTTTGACCATAAGACCCAAATCGGAAAAGACTTGAAGTGCCTGGACCTCCTGTATATTTAAAACATACTTGTATTATAGTCGTACTATCTGGTAACGTTATGCCATTACCAGTTGGTGTCACCCACAAAAAACGAAGCGTGCCGGAAGGGTTATTGCTAAATCCATTACTTGCGCCACCTGCTGTACCCAATGAGTCAACGCCCAAGTTTGGATTCGCCAATTTGGCATTCAGAAATGTCATTTTGGTTGAATCAAAAAACATGGCGTATGTCATCGTGGCGATATTAGTAAAACTCGCTGTTTTGATCTGGACACATACTTCATCATTCTGATTAACAATATGATTTGAAGCTGTAAATATCAAACCTGTGCTTTGCTGCCCAGAACTGATATTGACCGTACCGCTTACGCCATTCATCGCTACTCGGACTGAATTGCCTGCAACAGCTTGGTAAATCTGAGCACTATCGAAGGATACTGTCGAACTCGTACTATTAGCACCAATGGCTGTGTAACAAACCCGATAAAGAACATCGCCATTGGGGACACTTTTTGATGTCCCTGTTGCAGCAGACCAGTTCAGAGCCAACCGTCCGCTTGCCTGAGTTGAGTTGAAATTGCCCGATGTAAAGCCGATGGTGCTGTTCATAACTGAAATAGAATCAAAGCGCAAAACGGCTGAATTCCATTTAGTTACCCATTGGGCTGAATTAATATTTGTAAAATCGTTGGCTGTTACATTGACACACACTTTAGATTGCGTCAGAACCGTTTGTGAATTTGTTGCTTGAACGGTAACAGGCGTAGTCGTCGAACCTGGCGGATTGCCTAAATTGCCAAAAGCAGGATTTACAACCGTAGCAGGATACTGAACGACTTCGATAGATGTATTGGTTGAAGAAAATTTTGCCCAATAATTTGTTGATGCTGCCTTGACTTTCAATCGCAAACGGTAAATGTTTTGTCCATTTGGCAATGTTCGGGCAGCGCCTCCTGTTGAATTCCAGCCAATTAATACCGTATTTCCGCCAAAAGCGTTTGAACCAAAGTTCGACGGGTCAACCATATTGACATTGTCTAAGGAAACATAAGAAAAAAGGAGCGGGTCCCATTCCATAGCATACTGAAAACTCACAATATTCGTGAAATTCGTTACAGATACCTGCAATGAGACAGTGTCACCGACCGCCGGTGTCGGATTTAGGGTACTCGGCGAAATTGCGAAAGTTACTTGTTGGGCTTTCATCTCACTTTTCGAGATGAAACAAAGCAACCCAAGCGCGAAGACAATTTTTGTAAAGACTCTTCTTGCCATAGAGTTGGAGTTTGGGAACGTTAGAAAATAAATTTTCAGTAGAACAAACAGAAACTGCTTATTCTAATAAACTAAAAATCAATGGTTTATAAAATACTTTTCAAAGATTCAGGTCTTTTGAAAAGTTTTGATGTATGTCTCAAATAAGCCACACAACTATCTTTATTCTAATAAGAAAAATCAATTCTTTATGAACACTTTGCACTGATATTCATACTGTGTTCTGATACTATAAATATAAAAACCGCTTACAAGCACCCCCTCAGTATCCACCACCCATTCATGCGCTCCGGCAATATAAAATTTCTTTTTTTCTAATATTTTTTGACCTTTAAAATCATGAATCGCCAAAACGACATCGCTTTGTTCACGTAAATCAAAGGGAACTATTGTCTGATTTTGAAATGGATTCGGCTTATTTTGTCCAAGCTGAATCCCTGATACCATACGATATAAGTCATTGTTTTCATTCGTTGCGGTCGTCCCTAATTTAATATTACCTTCTTGGGTTGTCACAACAATGCTCGCCAATTGCGCATTACTGGCTTTTATTTGAGTCGGAGAAGCCACATATTGAAGCGGACTATTGGTGCCATTTGCCCCTGTCGCTTTAAAAATAATTTTAAAAACCTCTAAACTATCAGATATTTTTAAGCCGCTATTGCTAGAAGAAATCCAAACAAAAGACAATTTCCCTTGAGAAATATTAGAAATACCGAACTCATCGGTAATCGCACTTGGCGGAAAACCACCTAATGTATCCAATCTTCCAAAGCTCAAGATGGCAGGATTCCACGATATGGTAAACTGTAACGTCGAAAGTGTATCACGCGTTTTGGCACGTAATTCCACAACGACGGAGTCACCAGACTTCACCATTTTAATTGGTGCGACGAGTGTCACTTGTGCAACGACAGGTGATTTTAGAAAAATAATAATCAGGATGAAGAAGTAAGTATGCTTCATCTTCGGTTTTGCTTAAAATTGTTCAAAGAATTATATAGGGTTCATATCAATATGTTATTTTTAAAATAACAATACTCTTAAAGAATAAAAGTAAATTACAAACGAATCAGAACAGAATGGAAAACGCAAAGATACCATTGACATAAAGCAATGATGCAAGGCTTAAACCCAACCCCAAAAAACAGGCTCAATCGAATTGGAAAGATTAAATGAAAAGACTATACTATAAGATTCGGTTAGCTTGCGCTTGATTACGTACATGGGAAATATTAGTTTTCAAGAAAACGGATTAATATATGTTCTTATCGGATATAAAACTGGTGCAAAGCTATGGTCTTTTTTAAATAACGACATACCCTATTTAGGGTATTTTTATAAAAAAAGGTCATTACCAAGTGTTAAATTATCGGTTATTTCGATAAAAAACGAGGTAATGACCTTCGGTGTACATTTAGATAAGGTGATTGTCATAAGCTACTCTAATCAAAGAAGCAGTTGAATTGACCCCTATTTTTCGCATAATATTCTTTCTGTGCACGGCTGCCGTTTGCTCGCTGATGTACAGTTCTTTCGCTATCGAACCGTTATTACGGGCTTGTGTAATCAGCCTTAACACCTCTAATTCGCGTTTCGTCAACTGGAACTTCTTTTGGAAAATATCCTCAAAAGTTGTCGTTTCAGAATGATTATTGGCGACACTGACCCCTTTGCCGACATAGACTTCACCGCCTAAAATCGTTTCGATGGCACGAAGTAATTCATCTTTGTTACTGCTTTTCAGCAAATAACCATCTACTTTTTGGTCAAAAGCAGATTTGATGATTTTAGGGTCATCGTACATCGTTAAAACGAGGATACGTGTTCCTTTCAAGGATTTGCGTACATCTTGTAATACCTCTAAACCATTTTTAGTTGGAATATTGATATCCAAAATAAGCAAATCGGGGCGGTTGCCCTTTAGCAAATCAAGTAGTTCGAGCCCTGTGTAAGCAACACCTACGATGTTGAAATGATAGGCATCTGTTGACTGTAACAACAGTTTTAGGCTCTCTACGAATAGCTGGTGGTCGTCGGCGATGACGACGTTGAGCATCTTATGATCGCGTTTTTCGGTCATGGGAAAAGACGTTTTTTTAAACTTTTCACAAGGACTGGTCGCTGTGATTTTTGTTGTGTAATTTTGTTAATAATAGTTTTCTCTTATTAGTTTTCTCAAAAGTTATACCTCAAATGTAGTACGTTAACATTGGTTTTTATTTCTAATTATTACCTACAATTGTGACGACTATAATTATTTAATATCCACTATTGTGATATTTTAAAATATATACTGTAAAATGGTTAGAAAATCAAAATTATAAATTGTAACCGCCATAACAAAGTTATTTAACACATTTTTTAATTTCTGATATACAACACCTATTCTATAATTCTCGTTTTTAAACTTAGTTTTGCAACAAAGTCAGGTGTAATATTGTCATTTAGGACAACAATTATGTGCCGTAGTCGTAAAAAAAACCATGCCACTTTATTGGTTACATTTTTGAATTCTTTTTTATGAAACTATTCAAAATGTATATTTTAAAGTAAAAATAATTCAATTAACTGATTTAAACTCAATTGTACATTAAAAAAACATTGAAACTCAAAATAAAATGCAATTTCTTTTTCCTGCTTTCTTATTCGCCCTCGCAGCTTTAGCGATACCGATTATCATACATTTGTTCCATTTTCGCCGTTTTAGAACGGTCTATTTTACGAATGTCCGTTTCCTCCGAGAAGTAAAAGAAGAGACTTCTAATCGTCGAAAGCTACGTGACTTGCTCGTGCTGTTGATGCGTTGTTTAGCCGTTGCCCTGCTCGTTTTGGCATTCGCACAGCCTTTTTTACCTCGAAATACTGAGGGGGTCAAAAAAGGGGAACAAGCCGTTTCAATTTATTTAGACAATTCTTTTTCTATGAATGCGCTCTCAAAAGACCTTTCTCTTTTAGAAAAAGCCAAGCAAAAAGCCCATGAAATCGTTCAAGCTTATGCTAATAATGACAAATTTCAAATCTTAACCAACGATTTTGAAGGACGGCATCAACGCCTTGTTTCTAAAGAAGAAGCCATCAGTTTTATTGACGAAGTCAAAACCACCCCCTCAGTACAAGAGATGTCGAAGGTGCTAACACGGCAACAACAAGCCCTCAATTCGAGTAATACGCCCAACAAAACGGCCTTCATTTTGTCCGATTTTCAGAAAAACGTGACAGATATTCCCAATTTTAAAGACACAACTTTAGAGATAAATCTTGTCCCACTCACGGCTGTTCAAGAAAAAAACATCGCCATTGACTCTGCTTGGTTCGAATCCCCGATTCAAATGATGGGTCAAACCAATCCGCTGATTGTTCGAGTGACTAACTACACAAGTGAAAATGCTGAAAATATCAAATTGAGTTTAAAACTCGATGGACAAGACAAACCCGTTGGGCTGCTCAATATTAAAGCCCATTCAAGTTTAGAAGATACTATAAATATCACTGTTTTGCGTACAGGTTGGCACGAGGCAGATTTGGCTATCACCGACTTCCCCGTTCAGTTCGATGACCACCTCTTTTTTACGTTCAACGTTCCCCCTCAAATCAATGTTTTAGTTATCAGAGACGGCAGCGGCAATCGTTTTTTAGAATCGGCAATGGCAGGTGTGCGTTCCTTCAAAGTCACCAATCAGTCAAGTGGCAATGTCCAATATTCTCAATTCCCACAATATCAAATGGTGGTTTTGAGCAATTTGGTGTCCATTTCGTCAGGACTTGCGGCGGAATTGGCGCAATATGTCAAAAATGGTGGTAATGTGGTCACTTTTCCTGCCCCCTCAGTGGATATGGCTTCTTACACTAATTTTTTCAACACTTTACAAGCCAATACTTTGAATGGGTTTGAAAACACACCTCGCGAAGTTGCCACAGTCAATTTCGATGAATTTATTTTCAAGGATGTTTTCACAAATAGTTCTGTGAATATGAAATTGCCTTCCACAACAGGCAATTATAGATTGACAAATCGAAATGGTGAAAATATTTTGACTTATCGTGACGGTTCGAGTTTCGTCACTAAAAACCGCATCGGGCAAGGCAATATATATATATGTGCCGCACCGCTTGACGATAAGGTTTCAACCCTTGCTCGTTCAGGCGAAATTTTTGTACCAATGCTCTACAAGATGGCGATTTCATCTGCTAAAGAATGGAAAATCGGCTATACCATCGGCAAAGACGATTACCTCGAAGCGGATTCAAAAGGCATCATCGGTGAGAAAGCCTATAAAATGAAAGGGTCAAAAGAAGAATTTATTCCTGAACAACGGATTGTCGCCCGAAAAGTGATTTTAGGCGTTAAAGAAGGCATCAAAGAAGCCGGTTTTTATGACCTTTTCACGCGCCCCGATTCGGTTCTCTATAAATTTGGTTTCAATTACGACCGTCGCGAATCCGTTTTGGATTACTACGACATCAAAAGTTTGAAAACTTATGAACGCAAAAACCTCAAAGTTTTTGACGAAACGATAGAAGCCAATTTTACGGCTATAGTTGGTGAACGCAATCAAGGGGTCACGCTGTGGCGTTGGTGCTTGATGTTGGCACTTGGTTTTTTAGCAGTTGAGACTTTGTTGCTGCGTTTTTGGAAAGTATAATTTACAATTTTTCTTACACCAAAACGTCAAAATACTGAGGGGGTAACAGCCTCCATTTTCAACTATCCATTTTCAACTATCCATTACATAAAATGTTAGAAGTCAATAGCTTAACAAAAACATATAAAAGCGGTGGCAAACAACTCACCGTTTTACACGAAGTCAGTTTCAAAATAGGGGAAGGCGATTCGTTTGCCATTGTCGGCCCTTCGGGTTCTGGTAAAACAACTTTATTGGGCTTGTGTGCGGGGCTTGATAGGGCAACTTCTGGTTCTGTTTCGCTCAACGGTATCGCACTCGATAATATGAGCGAAGACGAACGAGCAGCTGTGCGCAATCAATATGTGGGCTTTGTGTTCCAAAATTTTCAACTCATTCCGACATTAACGGCACTCGAAAATGTCATGGTGCCACTCGAATTGCGGGGTGACTCAGGTGCAGAAAAAAAAGCGATGAACCTTTTGGAAAAAGTAGGACTTGCTGACCGCCATGACCATTATCCATCGCAATTGTCGGGTGGTGAACAGCAGCGCATTGCGATTGCGCGGGCATTTTCAAACAGTCCTAAAATTCTTTTTGCAGATGAACCGACGGGCAACCTCGATGCGGATACGCGTGAAACGGTTGAAAATCTTTTATTTGAACTCAATCGTGCCGCGGGGACAACTCTTGTTTTAGTGACCCATGACTTGGATTTAGCTGCAAAAACCAATCATATTTTGAAGTTAAAAGGGGGAAAAGCCATTGCATAATTTTCTAAAAAAATAGCGAAAAGGAGAAAAAAATAGCGAATATTAAGTCAAAATGTCTATTTTATAATAAATTTGCCTTGAATTCTAAATTTTATAAATCTTTATTTTTAATAAAATATAAAATTTCTCTGCTATGAAAAAATGGTTATTGATTTTCAGTCTCTACCTACCCCTCAGTATGGCAGCACAAAAAGATGCCAAAATTAGCATGACCGTTTTAAGTGATACGATTGGGCTGAACAACACGTTTGAAGTCGCTTTCATTGTTGAAAATGCCAAAGTGAAAAAGTTCAATCCACCTTCATTCGACGGTTTCGATGTTCAAGGTCCATCTACGTCAACGAGTATGAGCATTATTAATGGCGATATGACGCAGAGTGCGACTTATACATTTTATTTAACGCCGCGTGAAAAAGGGGCGTTAAAAATAGGCTCTGCAAGTATTACTACTGAGGAGGGGACTTTACGAACAGAAGAAAAAAGCATCATTGTCCTTGAGAACTTTGATCCTGAAATCAAACCCCGTCAACAGCAACAAGGCCTTTGGGACGACAACCCTTTCTTTATGCCCCAACCTCGTGCGAAATCGAAGTCGAAGAAAAAATACGAAACAGAAAAAATTTAATGTCAAGCATAATAAACAGAAAGACGATAAAATTCTTTACGGAATCTTATCGTCTTTCGCTTTTTATCCTTGAATACTCATATCTTAACGTCTTGAAAGACAATTCTTTGCCAAATATTCCTAACAAAAAATTACTTTTGCTCAATTTTAAAATCCATAATATTGATTCTTCTAACAACGATATATCGTGTTGGACAAAACTTAAACTTAATCTGTAATGAGAAAAATTTCATTCGCTCTATTCGCTTTCACAACATTAGTATTTTCAAATTGTAAAAACAACACAGCTACGCCAAAGTCTGTTGTCGTAACAGATTCTACCGCTGTTCAATCAGGCATGATGGCAGCATCGCGGATTGTTTTTGTCAATATTGATTCGTTGAAAGACAAATACACTTATTTTAAACAACAACAAGCCTCATTTGAGCAAAAAGAACGCAGTTTAATCGCTGAACTCGATAAAAAAGCCCAAAAATTTCAAGAGGAATACGGCGCGCTTCAAGCAGAGTCGCAAAAAGGAACTGTGCCACCGGCTGTGCTTCAACAAAAAGGTCAAGCACTCCAAGCAAAACAGCAAAGCATCGTATCTGAACGCGATAGAAAATCAAAGGAATTGATGGAAGAAACCCAAAAATTCAATGAAAATTTGCAAAAAAAGCTCAATGAAGTGTTATCAGGTTTGCAAAAAGAAAAGGGATTTGATTATGCAGTCAGCCATTCAAAAAGTGGCGGTAGCCCATTCCTATATGTCAACGACGCTTTGGATATTACAAATGAGGTCGTTGCTATCCTCAACGCAGAAAAAAAATAGTTTTTAATTATAAAATATGAATGATGAGAACCACATATTTCATCATTCATATTTTATAGTTCATATTTTATAATTCATCATTAAAAACCAACCTTACCTATGAAAACAGATTTTACGATAGAAGGGAATCTTGTTGATATTCGCCATCGCAGCATTTATCCTGCGCGTTTAGTCATTTCCGATGGCAAAATCCGTACGATTAGACGGCTCAATGCCGCCAAAACACGCTATATTCTGCCCGGTTTCGTTGATGCTCACGTGCATATTGAAAGCTCAATGCTTGTACCGACCGAGTTTGCGAAGGTTGCCGTTACACATGGAACGGTGGCAACCGTCAGCGACCCGCATGAGATTGCCAATGTTTTAGGTACTGAGGGGGTGTGGTATATGATTGAAAATGGGCGAAAGTCGCCTTTGAAGTTCAATTTTGGCGCACCGTCTTGTGTCCCTGCAACGAGTTTTGAAACGGCGGGTGCAGAAGTGACGGCAGAAGACATTGCGCATTTACTCGCTTCTCCCGAAGTCCGTTATTTGGCTGAAATGATGAATTGGCCTGGCGTTATTTTCGATGAACCCTTCGTACAACACAAGCTCGATATTGCTAAAAGGGCGGGTAAACCCGTTGACGGTCATGCTCCAGGACTGATGGGTAAACAGGCATTGAAATACATTTCAAAAGGTATTTCGACCGACCATGAATGTTATATGATTGACGAAGCCCGTTTCAAGTTGAAACACGGTATGAAAGTCATTATACGTGAAGGGTCGGCGGCAAAAAACTTTGATACTCTCGCCCCTTTGATTAATAAATATTTTGAGCAAATGATGTTTTGCTCTGATGACAAACACCCCGACGATTTGCTCGAAGGGCATATTAATCTGTTAGTTAAGAGAGCTGTTGCACGCGGTATTGATGTTTTCAAAGTGTTGCGAATGGCTTGCATCAATCCTGTTGAACATTATGGTTTAGATGTTGGCACGACGCAACCGGGCGATTGGGCGGATTTAATCATCGTTGATAACTTAATGGATTTTAATGTTTTAAAAACATATATCAATGGCGATGTCGTCGCAGAAAGAGGGCGTGATTATATCAAAACAGAGCCTGAACGCATTATTAATAATTTTAACATTGGTTCGAAAAAGCCTTCTGATTTTGCATTGCCTTTGACAAAAATAGACATAAATGTCATCGAAGTTCTTGATAAACAACTGATTACAAGGATTTTTGAAGGAAAAATTAGTTTAGTAAACGGTTTGGCGACCCCCTCAGTATCCGACGATATTTTGAAGATTGCGGTCGTTAATCGTTATGCTGATGCCCCTGTTGCAACGGCTTTTATTAAAAATTTTGGACTAAAACGAGGTGCAATTGCTTCGTCTGTTGCCCATGATTCGCATAATATTATCGTCGTAGGTGTCACTGACGAAGCAATTTGTGAAGCAGTTAACGCTTTGATAGTCCACAAAGGCGGCTTATCCGCAACGGACGGCACGCATACAGAGGTTTTGCCGTTGCCGATTGCGGGTTTGATGTCAAATGAATCGGCTGATATTGTTGCTGAAAAATATACCGCACTTGTCAATATGGCGCGAGAATTAGGGTCAACATTGACATCACCTTTTATGTCGCTGTCATTTATGGCATTATTGGTTATTCCTCGGTTGAAATTAAGCGATAAAGGTCTTTTTGATGGTGAAAAATTCGTTTTTTGCCCAATTGAAAGATAGAAATTGAACAATATGGTTTACGAATTTAAAGGTTTCAAACCCATCATTCACGTTTCGAGTTTCATACATCCACAAGCCACTGTGATTGGCAATGTGGTTATTGGAAGCGATGTATTTGTCGGAGCAGGAGCTGTAATTCGAGGCGATTGGGGTGAAATTATCATCGAAAATGGCTGTAATGTTCAAGAAACCTGCGTTATTCACATGTTTCCGGGTAAAACCGTTACGTTGAAAGAAGCGGCACATATTGGTCATGGCGCGGTCATTCATGGTGCCACAATCGGGCGTAATGTACTTGTGGGTATGAATAGCGTCGTGATGGACGGGGCTGAAATTGGCGATGAAAGCATTATTGGCGCATTGAGTTTTATAAAAGCAGACGAAAAAATACCGCCGCGTAGCCTTGTCGTTGGCAATCCTGCCCGTATCATTCGACAAGTTTCGGACGATATGTTAGATTGGAAAACCCGCGGCACAGAACTGTATCAACAACTGCCAAAAGAACTTTATGACTCTTTAATACCTTGTGAACCACTCCGTGAAATGCCTGTTGATAGACCAAAACAAGCCGTTTTGTTTGAAACATGGCAGAATTTGAATAAAAATGATTGAACAAAGTAGTTGAAAATATGAATCGTTACGTTACCATTGGGATTGTCGTTGTCGCTATTTTAGGCTTGTTCTTTTGGATGGGACAACGCAGCAAAGACCGTTTTGATTGGAATGAAACCTACGACGAAAAGAGCAAAGAGCCTTACGGAACGCACATCACCCACGATATACTGGGGGGGTACTTGCCCACGGGCAAACTTGAAGATTTGAAGCAAAAAGTATCCGAATCGCTGCCAACAGATGGGCAAGGCGTGACTACAGCGAATTATGTCTTCGTTGGCGATGGTTTTTTTAC
>JAYTUR010000766.1:0-4531 GCA_043744475.1 Saprospiraceae bacterium
TTTTAAAAGTCGAAATATTGCATAAATCATGGAGTCGGGCAGCCGTTCCACATTTGCCAACTGCCTCCATAATAGTGGCGTTAAATTTTGCAAATGTGCCGACGGTGTCGTGTTTTTCATAAGCATTTAACAATATGTTTTCTGCCCTTGCTTCGCTAATTTGCCCGATGGCATAAGCAGCGGCAATGCGCACGTCCACAAACTCATCTTTGAGTAAAACTGCTAATGAATAGAGTGCTTTTTTTTCTTTTAAAGAGCCAAAAGCCGTCGCTGCCACATATCGCAAGGTCGGGTTCGGACTGCTGAGGTAGCGCATGAGCGTATCAGCCGATTGACGTTCGAGTAGGTTGTAAATATCTTGAACTTGTTTGTCCGAAAAATCAACAGCAGTACCTTCAAATTTGTCTCTGTTGTACTCTGGCGGCACACAGGAATGAACAAATAAGGCACATATAATAAAGTAAAAAATAGAGAGGAAGGTATTTTTCATTGTTAAAATTCTGATAATCAACACATTATAGTTGGTTAGAATGACGCTTAATGCGGCAAAAATAGTGATTAGAATTGAAATAGACGGAATTACTGAGGGGTGAATAAAAAAAACTAATTTTGCTGCTTAAAATGTTTTGATAGTAATTGAATACGACAAATAAAAGACTATTCGAATATGGCACTTATTTCTTTGGAAGGTATGCGTTTTAGAGCGCATCACGGTTTGTATGAAGAAGAACGGATTTTAGGCAACGATTTCATCCTTGATGTCTTCATTGACACCAATATCGAACACGCACAAACGGTGTTAGAACATGATATTGAAAAAATGACAAACACTGTGAATTATGAAATCGTTTACGACATCTGCCGCTTCGAAATGGGTAAACCACAAAAATTATTGGAAACCGTCATTCAAGAGATTATTTATAAGTTGAAAAGACATTTTACGAATATGCTCATGGTTACCGTAAAATTGCGCAAAGCCAATCCACCCCTCGGAGGACAAGTTGAATACGCGATTGTTACTGAAATTAAACGCTTTCAAAAAGAATGTGCCAAATGTAATGACCCAATGATTTGCTATAAAGAAGGTAAATTTAATGACCAAACTTGTTGGTGTGAACAAGGCGCAAAGAACAATATTCACCCAAGAACAATAGAAATTCTTGCACAACGCTACAAAGAGCCGTGTCTTTGCCCAAAGTGTTTAAAGGAATTTGAAGGTTAAAATTTAAGATTCTTTTAAGTCTCTTTTTTAAAAAACAACGTCAAAAGGCTGTTCAGTTAACAACTTTCCAAAAGTTGAGCAAAATAATATTTTTCTAAAAGCACATTTCTCCATAGAGCAGACTATGGAATTACTATTAAAATAAAATTTTATGTTTAAAAAATTAGGTATTATACTCATCGCCGTAACACTCACTTTAACCGCTTGCGAAGAATTACAAAAAGCCGCGACAACGATTTTAACGCAACAAGTCCTTTCAAATCAGGATATTGGCAACGGATTGAGGTCCGCACTTGAAATTGGTATTGGCAAAGGTTCTGATGTATTGTCGCAAAAAGGTGGCTTTTTTAACTCATCGTATAAAATTCTTTTGCCACCTGAAGCCCGTAAAATTACGGATAGATTGCAAGCCATCCCCGGATTCAATAAGGTTGAAGATATTGTTTTGGAAAAAATTAATGCCGGCGCAGAAGATGCCGCAGCCAAAGCCAAGCCGATTTTTGTGAATGCTATCAAACAAATGACGTTCACAGACGCTTTAAATATATTGATGGGCGACAAAAATGCGGCAACTTCCTATTTGAAAAAGACAACTTACGACCAACTGTATCAAGCATTTAGTCCAGTTATCGTTCAGTCACTTGACAAATTTGAGGCGCGTAAATATTGGGGTGATGCGGTGAATACTTACAATAAAATACCGTTCATTACAAAAGTGAACCCAAGCCTTGACGATTATGTCACGACTCAAGCCTTGACAGGTTTGTTTTCGATGGTTGAGCAAAAAGAATTGGCGATTCGCACCGATAAAGGAGAACGGGTGACAGATTTGTTAAGAAAAGTGTTTGCGAAGCAAGATACGCAGTAGTCATTAAAATTATTTTTCAAGCGAACACCTTTCCAAAAGATTTAAACTTTTGGAAAGGTCGTGCGAGCCTTTTAAATCTGTCATTTTTTTTAATAATATCGAATTATTTTGTTTGCTTTGCAAAAACAAATCACTTAACAACACCCCCTCAGTATTTCCTCAAGTTTTGAGTGCCGAGTAAAATGTTTTGAGTTTATGGACAAAAATTGATTGTTAACACAAACTCAAAACCAGATTCTCAAAACTTGAAAACCCCTTCAGTATTTGCTTACAAAATTGACCAAATTATTTTACAGACTAAAAGAGAAAACAGCCGCTATGCAAAACTTGAATGACTTACGGCATTTTTACAATCATACAATCCATCCTGAATTGATGCGCATGGAACGCAAAAGGCATTATTTACTGACCGTTATGGGCATTGCTTTTTTGACGATTTTAGGCATCATTTTCCTTCAATTTTACCTCAATATCCTTGTTTTGACCCTCGTTTTGGTCGTTCCGCTTGTTCTTTACATCACTTATATGTTCAATGAGTGGGATAATTTTAGAACGACCTTTAAGCCTAAAGTAGTGACCTTACTACTTGATTTCATTGACAATGACGTGACGTACAATGTCCCTTTAAAATATATGGAAAAGGCATCTATTTCACCCGAAGTCTTTCAAGCCAGTCGTTTGTTCAACTCTGCTGCGCCCGATTACGTCGGTGAAGACTATATAAAAGGTGAAATGGGTGAGTTGGATTTTGAAATGAGTGAACTATCCGTCAAGGAGTTTTCGCCTGTTCGCAATCGGCTCGATGATGTGTTTCGGGGCGTTATGCTTCATGCCCGTTATCGTCGTGAAGTACAGCCTGAAACGGGTGAAATACTTGTTTTACCCCGTCAAGAGCGTCAATTTTTATCAAAAACCATAAAATCTTTTACCGCAAAAGGCGGAGGACAATTTGATACCCTCACACAAAAATTTATGAATACTTTTGTCGTTTATTCGACAGCAAACGCCAATACGCGTGGCTTTTTGTCAACTGAAATGCAAGCAGCGATATTAAAATACAGAGATAAAGAAACAAAAGAGGTCTATATTTGATTTATAGGAAGCGACATTTATATCGCCGTTGCACAAGAAAAAGACTTGTTAGAACCTGCTCTATGGCAGTCAAATGTCAGTTTTGATCTTATTCGAGAATATTACGAAGACTTGACGATGCTGTTAAGTATTGTTTTAGATATTGATGCCAATAATTAATGTTTTGGGTTTTAGTTTTTGGTTTGCCACTAAAAACCCAAAGCTAAAAACTAAAATCGCCTTTATAAAATGTTGAAAATCAAAAACTTAGTTTTATTTTTTATTTCAATTGGGTTTATTGGAAACCTAACGCTGTCCGCACAACAAGCTGTAGCAATCGAAACCACCCCCTCAGTATCTAAGACAGAAAATGCCTTACTTTGGGAAATCAGTGGTAAAGATTTGAAAAAACCGTCCTACCTCTATGGCACGATTCACATGATACCCAAAGAAGACTTTTTTTTGAGCGATGCCGCTAAAAATGCTATTGCCACCAGCGAAAAAGTGACTTTTGAAATCAATATGAAAGATATGAGTAATCCGATGGCGCTCATGGGGGTTATGATGAAAGCGATGATGCCCAACGGTATGCGTCTGCGTGATTTGATTTCTACCGACGATTACACACTTGTTAAAAACCGTTTTGATTCAATCGGCTTGCCAATGATGATTTTGGAACGTATCAAGCCTATGTTTTTATCAGCAATGGTGCAAACCGACGGGGCGCAAATTAATCCAATAGACACCACATCAACCGACCAAAAAACGGTTTCGTATGAATTTGAAATCATGCACCTTGCCGAAAAACAGAAAAAGGAATTTGGCGGTTTGGAAACGATGGAGTTCCAAATGGGCATTTTTGACTCAATTCCTTATAAGGCACAAGCTGAAATGCTCGTAAAATCCATCAAAACAGGCTCAAAGGAAGGTGACAGCGAATTCAGTAAAATGGTAGAAATGTATAAAGCACAAGACATTGAAACTATGGCAAGTATGCTCAATTCAGGCGAAGACAGCGAAGGTTTGGGCAAATTTGAAACGCTGCTCGTGACGACCCGTAACCTCAATTGGATTCCCTTAATGGCAAAAAGTATGAAACTAAATCAGACATTTTTTGCCGTTGGCGCGGGTCATTTGGGTGGTCAAAAAGGTGTTGTTTCTTTGCTTCGAAAAGAAGGTTATACATTGAAACCGTTGAAGTAATATAACGCACATTTACGAAATTTTAAAAATTTCTTAAATGTTGATAATCAATAAGTTACGCTTACGTTCAGGAAACTTTAAAAGTTTGTTGTGCGAACTAAACTTAGGTAATTCAAACGTCTTAAAGTTACGTGTATTTATTAGTTCTTTGACATCACTGTTAAATC
>JAYTUR010000767.1:0-1168 GCA_043744475.1 Saprospiraceae bacterium
GAAAGACACAGACTTGACCTCGACAATAATAACTTTATTTCGATTAAGGTAGACATTAAAACCTGCATACAACAGGCGGTTTGGCAATATGGCGGATCGACGAATATAATCTCAGCTTTTTGTTCGCTAATCGGCTTCAGTTCCAGCCGACGAACAAAGCCGAGCAATACAATAAACAATGAACTTTTAGTTATAAATTTAGCCTCGGTTACGGGCTGACGATTTTCAAATGCCGCCACATCGCCAAGCCGTGTCCGTTGTGCGTAAGGCGACCGCCGACAGTATTCTAACTCAAAGTTTGGTTGACAGAACAAGAGATTTTTCGTAAATTCACTTTGTGAAATTAAACAAGCCTATACAACTCGACTTTATCGTAGATAAGTTGACAAATTCAATACAAAACACTATTTCCGGTGACAGTTTTGCTACAGAGGTATTACGATTAACCAAGAGTGATTTAAAGCAAGTAACCAAGAAAAACGGTTGGAATTTTGATTGGAAAGTTGAGCTTAATGACAATACAAAAGAAGTTTTCAAATTGACAATCCCTAACAATCCAGGCATCATACAAGGTTTACTGAGTTTTACTTTAGAGCCAGACCACATTTACATGCACTTGCTTGAAAATGCACCATTCAACATTGGACAAAATAAACTTTACGAAGGTGTGGCAGGAAATTTAGTGGCTCATGCTTGTAAAGTTTCTTTTCAACAAGGCTTTGACGGTTTTGTAGGCTTTACTGCTAAAACCAAACTCATAGAACATTACCAAAAGACATTAGGAGCTTACACATTGGGCGGACACAGAATGATTATTCCAACCCAATCAGCACAAATACTCATTGACAAATATTTTAAATCATAAAGAATATGGGACACATAAAAGAACCAAAAGGCGTTGACTTTGTAATCGCAAGCGACCCGTTGACTGACAAAGCCCGTCAGGAAATTAGCGAGTTTATTCGCAACTATAAAAATAAGACGGCAAGCAAAAAAGTAAAAACATCTACAATAACAAGACAACCAAAAGTTGCCCACGCTTAAATTTGACTAACTTTTAAGAAAGCCCTACGCACAACAAAAGGTTTTGTGCAATTGGGGCTTGACGTTGCAGCAATCATCAGCAGTGCATATCCAGGCTTTGGTTTCGGCGGACGGAATTCTGCCG
>JAYTUR010000768.1:0-4528 GCA_043744475.1 Saprospiraceae bacterium
CAATGTCATTTCATTAGGTAAAGTACCTGCTACAAAAGCCATGGCGGGTACGATGACGAGTCCCAATGCCACTTCGTACCATTTTACCTTCATTTTCAATATTAAAGGCTCTAAAAGAGACGAAAAAAACGAGGTTGTCGCCATACAAATCAAGGCAACCGAAGCATTAGCTAATTTGACTGCCCCATAAAACCCCAACCAATGGACAACAACGATGAAACCGATACATATATATTGTAGCACCAAACGCCGAGGCATAGTCCGCACATTTGACCACGTTTTACTGGTCAAAAGTATGGTGAGAGAGGTTAAAAAAACACGCCACCAAACGAGCGAAAGCGAGGACAATTGAATCAATTCGCCCAGAATAGCCGTAAAACCCCATAGAAAAACGGCTAAATGTAGTTCTAAATAGGCGCGTTGCGTGTTTGTCATATTTTTTATTCCAATATTTCAAAAAAGGCAGAAACAACGTTTGGGAACTTTTAAAGTTTCCTAAACGTATTGCCGAACCTAAAAACCTAAAACAAATGACACTTTGAAAATTAAAGCGGCGCAAAAATCGGATAATAAACCAATTCGACGTAATTTTGTTACTCGTTTTTGCAAAAGCAAGAATTTTTATTCATTTAAACTCAACCATTGAATCTATGGCTATCGAAGTAGGGCAAACTGCCCCAGATTTCACGCTTTTTTCTGATGAGAAAAAAGCAGTATCGCTTAGCGATTATCGCAGCAAAAATGTCGTTATCAACTTTTTTCCTGCTGCTTATACAGGTGTTTGTACGGCGCAATTGTGTGATGCACGTGATAATATGAAAAAATATGAATCTTTAAATGCTCAAGTTTTAGGCGTTTCTGTTGATTCACCGTTCACATTGGGCAAATTTAAAGCAGATAATGCCCTTGAATTTCCGTTGTTGTCGGATTTTAATAAAGTCGTTATAGACCAATACGGTCTTTATTTAGATCAATTTGTTTTTGGTATGATTGGCGTTTCAAAAAGAGCTATTTTTGTCATTGATACTGAGGGGGTCGTTCGTTACGCTGAAGTTACGCCAAGTGCGGGTGACACGCCTAATTTTGCGGCGGTGCGTGAAGCTCTTGCTGCGCTATAATTGATTTTGACCACTGATTGAAATGATACGACAGATTTACACTGACTTTTTTAAAAAATCAGCGAAAATCTGTCGTATCAGCCTATTCCGTAGTCAACCAAATATCTACCTTTGTATTTAAAATCTTAAAAAATGAACCCATTTTATTCAGACGTTGATATAGATATTGACATAGAAGAGGACATAGACATTGACCTCCAAGAAGAATTATCGGACATTGGTTCGGGCGAAGCGGCATATTTGATTGTCTATAATGACGATATTAATTCCTTCGATTGGGTCATCCAAAGTTTTATGGAAGTGCTCAATCATCCGCCTGACCAAGCTGAACAATTGGCGCATATCATTCATTTCAAAGGCAAAGCAACCGTCAAAACAGCTCCTTTGTCCGTTTTGAGACCTAAAAAGGATGCGCTATGCGACCGTAAATTGTCGGCTGTCATTGAAGGTGGTAAAGAAGATGGAGACAAATAAACGTGTTTTTTCTACAAAAAAAAGCCCAAATGCCTTGCGATTGGGCTTTTTTTTATGGAAAATACTGAGGGGTGTATATGAGTTAATAAAATTTTGCTACATTTGGAAACCATTTTTAAAACAATAATTTCAATGAAAACGTCTAAAAAAACTAAAAAACAATCCAGTATGAAAACGGTCTATGCTCTAATTGTCGCTATTGACAAGTATCCCATTCCTGCTCATCAACTCAATGGTTGTGTCAACGATGCCACAGCATTTAGTGAATACATTAAAAGCTTTTGTGCGACTAATCAATTGACTTTCAACGAAAAACGCTTATTCGACGATGCCGCAAAACGGCTTGAAGTGGTCAATGGCTTTAAGCATTTTGACGCTGCCAAAGAAGGTGATATTTGCATATATTATTATTCAGGTCATGGCGCGCAAATGAAAGCACCGCCAGAGTTTTGGGACGAACCCGATGGCATGAGCCAAACGATTGTCTGTTGGGATAGCCGTTTGAAACAGCCAGGCACCCGTGATATGGCGGACAAAGAAATCGGTTACCTTATTCACAAGGCAACAAAGGGCAAAAATGTCCATTTCCTTGCGGTAACAGATTGTTGTCATTCGGGTTCAAATACTCGTGATATAGAAATCAAGGCACGTATGGCTGACCCTTGCCCGACCGCCCCAAGAGGCGTTGACGAATATGTTGGTTTTAAAGAATACGTTAATTTTCAACCACCCGCATCACGTCATGTGCATTTTGCTGCCGCAAAAAATGATGAAACGGCGAAAGAATATCCGATTAATGGCAAACCCCGTGGTGTTTTCACCTATTCGCTCATCGAAGCGCTGGAACAAGCGGGCGGCAATATCAGCTATTCAGAACTCATCAGCCGAGTCAATCTCAAATGCCGCAATCGGGTGAAAGAACAAACGCCTTTGTTGAATGCATACGTGGACAATGAAGCGGTGAAACTGTCTTTTATGGGGCAAACGCAGTTAAAAGGCGGTAGTTTCCTCGTTAGCAACGACAATACTGAGGGGTGGATAGTCAATGTTGGCGGCGCGCAAGGTATTCCTGCGGCAGGTGCAACGTTTACTTTGGAGAATGGGACGGTAGCGACAACTGCCAAAGTCGTCTCCAATTTTTCAAAATTGAGCGGACTTGATGCGTTGGACAAAGACAAGCAATTTAAGGCGACATTGACGGAAATAACGCTCCCGCCTGTTCGGGTGGCTTTTTCAAAAGACAGCGATAAAGAAGGTGTTGATATACTAAAAAAAGCGATTGGCAACAGCGTAGAAGGTTTGAAGTTGGTTGATAATGAAAAAGATACGGATTACGTTATTCGCGCATGGGATGGTTCGTTGCGCTTGACAAAGGTGGACAATACAACGCCGCTTTTCCGTCGGATTAAAGGCTATGATGCCACAACTGCATCGGCTTTTTTAGGGCGTATGGGTTCGGTTGCCAATTGGCGCAATCGTTTAGACATTACCAATCCGAACACGTCTATGGGTGATGATGCCGTTGAAATAACGTTTTATGATGGCAATGGTAAGGTCGTGACTGACCGTATTTTTAGGCAGCCCAACGAAAATACGGAGGCGAATATGCGGGTAAGTATTAAGAATAATTGGAGTAAACCACTTTGGGTTAGTGCCGTTTATTTTGGCTCTGATTTTATGATTTCTAATGAGTTTCTGGCTAAAAAATTCATAAATCCAGGCGAAACAGCATGGGTTGAGTACGAAAATGACCGAAATATTCCATTGACAGTTCAGTCTGAATATCTGAGTTGGAGCGTCAATGAGTTGACAGAATACTTCAAGATTTTCGTTTCAACGGACGAAATCAATACCTATTACCTCAATCAAGAAGGGTTACCGCTTGATGAACGTTCAGGTGCAACACGCGGTGGTATTGGTCGTTCCAGCTCAACACCGATGCAGGATTGGCGAACTTTTGACCGAGATTTTACTATGATTTGCCCTTTAAAAGCGGCTGATGTTTCGGCAGCAAAAACGGCAACATTGGGCAAAATAATAGTGACTGCCCCAACAGGTTTTCAGGCAAAAGCAAGCCTTTCTTCTACAAATGAAGCCAAAAGGGCGGTTTCTGATATGAAAATACTGAGGGGGGGTAAAGACCTATTTTCGGCAGCATTGGCGGAAGGTATGGGTTCTTCTCCAACGATGGATGTATTAGAGTTGGAAAATATCAGTGGTGATGTTTCCGTTGCTAATCCATTGAAAATCAATATTTCAGGTATTGAAAAAAATGAAGTTGTGTTGGCAGTAGGCTATGATGCGGCTTTGGGCATGTATGTGCCTTTGGGCATGTCGGATACTGATGGGGTCGTCAATGTGCATACTTTAATAGGTGAGCAACCGACGACACGCGGTTTGGGGAAATCGGTCAAAATGTTTTTCAAAAAAATGATTCAACCTTTGACGGGTAAGTTTGAATATCCGATGTTGCGCCTTGTAAAATATGACGAAACGGGCAAAACAGATGCTTTTGAGTATGTAAATGATAAGGAGTTGATAAAATCGAAGGTAGCTGGAGCAAAAAATATTGCATTGTTTGTTCATGGCATCATTGGCACAAATGACGATAAAGTTGGCTGTATATGCCATCCAGTCAAAGATGGTGGACGTTCATTGGAAGACCGTTATGATTTGGTTTTGGCGTTTGATTATGAAAGTTTGAGTACAAAAATCGAAGAATCGGCGGCTGATTTGCAAAAAAAGCTCGAAGAAATTGGGTTGACAAAAGGGACAGATAAGCATCTAACAATTATTGCACATTCAATGGGTGGTTTAATAAGCCGTTATTTTATTGAAAAATTGAATGGTAAAGATGTTGTGAGTCACCTTATTATGTTGGGCGCACCCAATAATGGTTCTGAAATTACTGATATAAAAAACATGATTAGTCCATG
>JAYTUR010000769.1:0-4523 GCA_043744475.1 Saprospiraceae bacterium
TGTAATTTTACCAAATCCATGACGGAACTGTAACCACTTCGACAGATAACAACTTCGCTTTCTATTATTTTTTTGTTCAATAAATGACTTGTCAATACATCGTAGATTTCAAGGTTTGGCATCGTTTCGGCAACGTCTTTTGTAGGCGTTTGTGTTCCGCGAACAAGGAGATATTGTGCTTCAGAAATCCTTAGTTCACTTAATTGTTGTCGTATTTTCTTTTCAAAAATAGACCGTTGTGGTTCGGGACCTGAAAGGACAATGGCAGCCTTATATTTTTTTCTTAATGATAATTTTTCAAACCGACTTAATACACCTAAGTATTTGACTACCAGTTTTTTATCAAAATTTCCATGCGACAATTCTCCAGCTAAATGGGGCATTTTTTCAAAGTCTGGAATCCAACACACTTTAAATTTTTTAATAAAATATTGATTAATCGTGTTGACAATCGGTTGTAAAAAATGAATCGGCATCAAAATATTCACTTGATGCGTCATAAAAATCGAATAAGTTTTTCGACTATAAAAACCAAACCGATTGTCTGAAATAACAGCATCAACGGGTGTTGTTTTTAGAAATTTTTTCAACCAAAAATGCTCTGTTATAGCCCCCCTCAGTATCTTTGGCATCTGAAACGCCATGGATAGCATCATGGAACGAAAAGGGTAGCGAATATTATAGGGGGGCAGTTTGTGAACCGTCAAATCAGGATATTCGCGTTGCAATAAGTTGTATGCCTCGCCGTCCGATGCCAAAATAACTTCCGCACCTTGTCGGCGTAATTCGTCAATAATGGGCATACAACGAGTGGCATGACCTAAGCCCCAATTCAGCGGCGCAACGAGTATTTTTTTAGGATGAGTCACAGTTTGTTAAAATGATTGAGCAAAAAAAGCGTTTTAAATTGCAAAGCTAATGTTTTAGCCCTAACGACGACGCAGTTTGATATTTCGTCGTCGTTTATAAAATACGTTTACGTTATTAAAAATTAAAATACAATGAAAAAAATCATCTTCGGATTTGCCTTACTTTCTCTCGTTGCCCTTTCTACAAGCGGCTGTGGCATGTTTAAAAAAGGGTGTAATTGCCCTCATTTTAAAGCAACAAAATGATGTTTTAAAAATTGAATTTATGTCCTGCTCTTCTAAAAATGTTTATTTTTGTTGAAAAATAGAGAAATGAAAATTCAAGACATCATTCAAATCAATCCTGATGTACAATTGGAAACGCCTGTTTTCAGAGATTCACGCGTTCCAATTGATTACTTATTTGAATTTTTAGAAGATGGGCTATCAATTGACCAATTTTTAGAAGAATTTCCATCCGTTGGACATGAACAGATTGTTCAATTACTTGATAACCAATTGGATGAACAATATTTTTTATGAACAAGTCAACACCGTTAAGTATCGTTTTTGACTATTTACTTACCAACTCTACAATGAACCCATTCAAACCCGACTATGCCTACCTCAATCAATTCATCGAACAAGCCCTTTGGGAAGATGTCCACGACGGCGATGTGACTGCCCTCGCAACCATTCCTGTTGACAAACGCGACAAAGCCGTTTTGAAAGTCAAAGCCAATGGCATTTTGGCAGGAGTCGAACTCGCACAATTGATTTTCAAAAAATGCGACCCCTCAGTAAAAATGACCATTTTTATGCACGATGGCGACAAAATGACCTTCGGAGATGTCGCTTTTGAGGTAGAATGTGGCACTCAAGCCCTTTTAAAAGCCGAACGTTTGGTCTTAAATACGATGCAACGCATGAGTGGCATTGCTACGATGAGCCGTACTTACGCCGATGCCGTGGCAGATTTACCCGTTAAAATTCTCGATACACGCAAGACAACGCCTTTGATTCGGCATCTCGAAAAATGGGCGGTCAAAATTGGTGGTTGCGAAAACTATCGGCATGGCTTATACGATTGGTTTATGATAAAAGACAACCATACCGATGCCAATGGCGGTAGCGTCGCAAAAGCCATCGAAAAAATAGGCGATTATAAAAAAATGCACCCCTCAGTAAAAGACTATGGTGTAACCGTCGAAGTCCGTAATTTGGAAGAATTACAAGCCACAATGAGAGCAGGAAAAGGCATTGTGACCCGTATCATGCTCGATAATTTTCAACCTTCGTTGATGAAAGAAGCCGTGAAAATGGTCAATAAAACGTTTGAAGTAGAAGCTTCTGGCGGTGTAACGCTTCAAAATTTAAGAGAAATTGCCTTGACGGGCGTTGATTATATCTCATCTGGCGCACTTACCCACTCCGTCGTCAGCCTTGATTTGAGTCTAAAAGTAGTGAAATAACAGATAGTTGATAACGGATAGTTGATAATGGATAATTTATTTCATTATCCGTTATCCATTATCAACTATCCATTACATTAGAATTTATTCTTCCACATCATACTTTCAACAGGACGGTCAGTGCGTTGATTGTATTTGGCATTGGGTTTCCGATTGTAAAAAGTCTCAATATCACCATCCACGACGAAATAAATCAACTGCCCAATGGGCATACCTGCATAAATACGGACGGGTATAGCGACTGAAATTTCTAAAGTCCAATGATTACAAAAACCGACATCACCTTTTCCTGCTGTGGCGTGAATATCAATCCCCAAGCGTCCTGTGCTTGATTTTCCTTCTAAAAAAGGCACTGAATTATGCGTTTCGGTGTATTCTTCCGTCACACCAAGGTATAAACGACCGGGTTGCAAGACATATCCTTCCTCTGGAATCTCAAAATGCTCAATGGTATTGTGTTTTTTAGCATCTAATTCAGCGTCTTTGTAGGTTGCCAAATACTTACCCAAATGCACATCATAACTGTTAGTTCCGAGACAATCGCGGCGAAAAGGTTCGATGACGATATTGCCGTTTTCGATACTTTCTAAAATTCGTTTATCTGTAAAAATCATTTTATTAATGGATAATGAATAGTTGATAGTGGATAACGGATAGTTGATAATGGATAATGAAGAAAATTATCCATTATCAACTATCCGTTATCCACTATGAATTATTATTTTGTAATAAAAATCTTTTCCATACTGAGGGGGTCGCCTTCGGCGGAAAAAAGTTTGCAAAAGTAGAATCCTGCTGCGGGAAAGACATTGCTTTCAAGAGAAATATGCGTTTCCCCTGCTATAATTTTTTTCTCTGAAATTTCTGAACCGTTGGCATTATACACCTTCAAGATACTTTTTTCAAAAACATCGCCCGCAATAGCTACGCTTACGTCCGATACTGAGGGGGTCGGAGAAATGGTCATTTTTGTTTTTGATGACTTCGCTTCCTTCGTTTTTGACAAAATACGACATAAATTGAAGGTGGAAAGGTTGCCACCACCAATGCTTTGATTCAATTCAGAAGTAATATAAACCGTACAATTGTCCCATGGGGCAAGGGCAACGCCTTCGCGTTGGGCAAATTGGGTGAGTCCAAAAGTCAGTTCCTTTTTATTGCCAAGCCAAAATTGGTGATTCGGATAATTGGTATATACCCAAAGTTTTTGATAAGACATGAGCAACATTTTACCATCAGAACCAAGGGCAGCACTTGTAATTGCACCGTTATACTTCCATGAACCGTCCGTTTCCAAAACCCGAACAAGGCGAGCCGTATAAGTTCCCGCTTGCGTTGGCACTCGATAAATACGTGTTTTGCCTTGATAGGAAACAACATCAAAGTCTTTTGTGTATATATATATGGAGTCTGTTGTGGCAGTCAATGCCTCCGCATCGAAATATTTCAAGGAGTCCACAGGCGGAAAACCGGGTTGGTCTTCATACGTGAAGGCGATTTTTTCAGCAATAACCGTATCCGTCGCAAATAAAGTCGTAGCAAATTGCGGAATGGGAATTTTATAAATCACTAAATCTCGACGGCTTTGACCATTATTACCGAAGTCTCCGATGTAAAAATTGCGTTTTGCGGCATCTAAAGCAATGTCTTCCCAATCCACATTATTTGCATTTTTGACGACTATCGTTCGGCGCAAAACACCTGTTGAATCGAATTGATAGAGCCGTGCTTTATCGCCTGAATCGTTGTGCGTCCAAAAAACATTGGGCGACTCAACCACTAAGCCTGAACTCTCTTTTATTTCAGTCGGCAATGAACAAACGACCCGCAAGCTGACGGTTTGACAAGATGCAAAAAAGGGTATTAGAATTAAAATTTTAAATAAAGAATTTTTCATCGCTTTGGTTTTTAAATACTTACGCATTCGTTAAAACATCAATAACCGATTTTAAAGCCACAAACATCGGTTCACGTCCTTCCTTTGTCACAACACTATCTTCATCTTCAACGAGGTTATCTTCGACAAAAGCGAGTAAATCTTCTTGTGGATAGTCGTGAAAAAAGACATCCATACGGTCACGGAAATGCTTAGCGGTGACTGTTTCGAGGCGTTCCCAATTGCGTTCTTCCGCATTTTCAAGGACTTCACTACTGAGGGGGTGCAGTTCCGCATTAGCTTGCTCGACAGATTTTGTCAAAACCA
>JAYTUR010000770.1:0-4505 GCA_043744475.1 Saprospiraceae bacterium
ACCCAAGTCTTGCGCCCAGTGCATTTGGCGAATAAAAGCCGTTTTTTGTTGTTCAAAAAACGTTTTATCCCAATACAAGTCAATGCCAATTTCGCCAACAGCACAAAACGGGCGTTTCGACAACCAATCTTCGGCAATCGCCAATTCTTTTTCAAAATCGGCATTGATACTGCACGGATGAACGCCCATCATGGCAAAACAACGGTCCGGGTATTCGGCTTCCAGTGCCATCATTGCCTCATGCGTTTCGCTGTCAATGGCGGGTAAGTATATTTTTTTAACCCCCTCAGTATCAGCACGTTGCAGCATCGCTGCGCGGTCGTTGTTGAACTGTTTTGAGTAGAGGTGGGCGTGTGTGTCTATTAACATTTTTTTCTAAGTATAAGTGGTGAAGTATGAGTTCAGGCGGCAAAGTTATGTACTTCTGGATTAACTGAGCACAAAGTCATTAGTTGATTTCACATCCACTGATTACTTTGCATTAAAACACAAAATTCAAAACGCCTGACTCGATACTCAAAACTTGAAGAAATACTGAGGAGGTACTTTTAATATTTCATAATGTTTAACCATACTTTTTGCAGGGTCATTTTTTTGCGCCATTGCATCAACAACGACATTTTGACCCGCTGTCATAAGCCATTTTTCTTCTTTTTTAACAAATACCAATGTTGTAAGATTGTCAGCTTCAGGAAATTCATGCCCATTTGGGGTCGTATAAGCACCGATATGCTGGTCTAAATGAACAATTGCGACATCAGGCGTGACAAAACGAATTGTTATTTGGTTTTTTGAAAGTGCCGTGTTTTTAAACATAGATTTATGAAAAGCATCGTGGGCATATTGTACTTCATCTCGATTTTTCCACCACATTCCAACGATGTTCACCCATTCACAATCAGCTGTTGCATAGTCTTTAAGGTCGGCGTAATCGTGGTTGTTCCAACTTTTAATCAAAGCATCAACGCCCGCTTCGATTTGTTTTTTATCCTCAATTGTGTTTTGAGCAAACGTGACCGTAGCCAATGCCGAAAGAATCATAACCGAAATCATTTGTTTCATATCCATTTTTTTTGTTAGTGAAAAATATGGTACAAAACTAAGTTGCCGCTAAAGGCTGAAATAGTACAAACACGACATCTTATTTTAGAAGACACATAAACATAACTCAATAGAACAGTTGATTGCGGAATAAAAAAGGGGAATGACTAAATTCAGATTCAATGACAGATGGGTTGACACCCGCAAATTCTTTAAAATCGCGAATCAAGTGCATCTGGTCGAAGTAGCCACATTGGTAGGCGATGGCTGTCCAACGCAATGTGGGGTTATTTTCTTTAAGTACCCACGCCTTTGAAAAACGTGTGAGCCGTGCAAAAAACTTTGGCGAAATACCAATCCGTTGTTGAAATTGCCGTTCTAATTGGCGCATACTCACAAACGATTTAGCGGCTATTTCATCAACCGTTATCAGACCACCTTTTTGAATGATGATAGGTAAAACATAATCAATTGGTAATTTTGACCGCAATTGTCCCAGTTTTTTTAACAAAAAAGCCTCAACAATATTCACCATTTGGGCATAAGAAACGGTTTCTCTTAGCTGTTCTGAGATAAAAACAATCTCTTTTCCAAAAAGGTCTATACTGTCAAACGATTCATCCATTGAAAATTCGCTCAATGGTAATCCCAACAACCGATATAAACCTCCTGACTGAAAACCAACTTTGATAGTCAGATTGTTATACATCATTTTTAAGTGAATACGGTTGACTTGTCGTCCCGTAATGATACTGTTTGATAGGTTGATTTTTTTATTTTTATCTAAATACTCTGCTTCGGGTGTTTCAAATGGGTAAAAATATAAGCAATTTTCGGGCAAAGGCGGAAATGACATAATAGGTCGGTCAGCAGAAGGGTCTAATGACAGATGAAAAACCATAATATTATTGACAAATTCCTTTAAGGCAGGATGAGGTTGAAAAACTTGATGGAACATCGCTTTATTTTTGTACAAAAATAGCAGAAATAATTTTCATTAACGATAGTCTTAATATTTTCTTACCCCCTCAGTATTTTCCCAATTTTGAGCAATCGCTAAAAATACATCACTCCCAATCTCAATCAATTCATCTGGAAAATCATAGTCCACCGTGTGCAAAGCAGGGCAGTTTTCGCCCGAACCAATGCCAAACATCGCACCTTTGTAAGCATCGGTAAACAAACCAAAGTCTTCGCCAAAGTCAAAAGGTTGTGTCATTTCTATGAATATTAAATCGTTTTTATTGGCTGCTGACTTAATGTGTTCATAAGCCTGAGGGTCATTGTTATTAGATTTAAAGGCTTCAAACCAATCCATTTTGAACGATAAGCCCTCATTTTGACAAATAACCGCTATGTGTTCCTTGATTTTATCTTTTTGTTGTTCCAAAATAGCACTGTCCCATGTCCGTATTGTATAACCTATTTCAGCATAACCCGCTGACATACCATAAGCTTTTTCACCCATATTAATGTGTATCGGTGTCACAACAAAATAATCCGTTTTTGATTTATCAGCTTGATGAAAAGTATCCATAAATGTGATGAACGCTGCAATCGCATTAGCAGGATTGATGCCATTCGCAGGTTGGGAAGCATGACAGTTTTTGCCAATAAGTGTCAAATTAAAGCTTTCTACTGAGGGGGTGAAAATGCCTTTTTTGCACAGCACCGAACCAAGAGGAAACGACGGCAAATTGTGGTAAGCGAAAGCATAATCTATGTGAAATTGCTTGAAAATACCTGATGCCATAGCTGCCATTGCACCCGCGCCCGTTTCTTCTGCGGACTGAAAAAACAAGAGAATTTTGCCGTTTTTGAGTGGATTTCCAAGGAGTTTTTGAGCAAATGCCAACATTGTTGCGCTGTGCCCATCATGTCCGCATTTATGCGAAATGCCTTTTAGTGTTGACCGATGCGCAAAATTATTGGCTTCTTGAATTGGCAAAGCATCGAGTTCGCAACGAAAAAGGAGGGTTTTACCTTCGTTTTGACTGTCTATTTCTGCAATAATTGAGTGTTGTGAAAAACCTGTATGAATTTTTGAAACCCCTATTTTTTGTAGTTGTTCGACCACAAAAGCGGATGTCCACGCCTCTTGACCCGACAATTCGGGGTGGGCGTGCATTTGATGTCTTAGTTGAATCGTGTTAAGCATATTGTGATTTTTATGATTTTCAATAAAAACTTCCCACCTTTGTTCCATGGCAAAAAAACAAAAATATTATGTCGTTTGGGCAGGTGTAAAACCCGGTATCTATCCCGATTGGGGCGATGCCAAAGCGCAAATTGATGGTTTTGAAGGTGCAAAGTACAAATCTTTTGAAAGCCGCGACGAAGCGGAGAAGGCATTTCGCAGTTCCTACACGAAGTATTATAATTTTACTAAAAAAACAGACCCTTCAGTTGCTTCGTCCCTCGCAATGACAAAAACGTCTGGTCGTCAAGCAATTATACATGACAGTATTTGTGTAGATGCCGCTTGTTCGGGCAATCCGGGACTGATGGAATATCGCGGCGTTTATACCAAAACGAAGGAGCAAATTTTTCATCAAGGTCCATTCAGACAAGGCACAAATAACATCGGTGAGTTCCTTGCCCTCGTGCATGGTTTGGCTTTTTTGAAGCGCGAAGGTCAGGATATGATGCCGATTTATAGTGATTCGATGACCGCAATTGCGTGGATTCGCAACAAAAAAGCGAAAACCAACTTAAAGGAAACGTCTGTAAATGCACCCATTTTTGACCTCATTGAACGTGCCGAAACGTGGCTTAAAAACAACACTTTCAAAAACCCCATCATAAAATGGGAGACAGAAGTGTGGGGTGAAATACCTGCCGATTTTGGACGAAAATAAGTGATGATGAATGATAAATGGAGAATGATGAATGTTTGCTCATCTAGTTTTCGTAAAATGTCAACAAACGCCTTAAATTTGCGTCTCTTTTTGGAATTTTACCTATCGCAAAGATTGTCAAAACCAGATTCAGGAAATTTTAAAAATTTCCTGAATCTTATATCATTGTCAATCAGTCAATTGCAACGCTACAAATTCCTAATTTTTAATTTTTAATTTTTAATTGAAATATGAACGTCTCGCTCAATTGGCTTAAACAATACATCAATATAGACCTCACGCCTGATGAAGTTTCTGAACTTTTGACCGATTTAGGTCTAGAAGTGGAAGGTATGGAACATGTTGGCAACGATTTGGCGGGTGTCGTCGTCGGTCATGTTCTTGAGTGTGAAAAAGTGCCAGATACCAAATTGTCTCTTACAAAAGTAGATGTTGGAGGTGAGAATTTGCTACAAATCATCTGTGGTGCGCCCAATGTGGCAGCGGGTCAAAAGGTGATTGTCGCTCTGGTCGGTACAACATTGACCTTTAAAGATGGTAAAACTCTGACATTGACCGAACGCCCTGTGCGTGGCATGGCATCGCAAGGGATGATTTGCGCAGAGG
>JAYTUR010000771.1:0-1160 GCA_043744475.1 Saprospiraceae bacterium
GTCAAAAATAAGCTCAACCCAATAGATTTCTTACGCGTACGCCTTTCGAGCGAAGCGAGAAACAGGGCGTGATTGTATCTCCGAATTCACGTTATTTTAAAGATATTAAAACCAATATTATAAATGAAAGTATCCACAATCAACACAGGTTTTTTTAAATTAGACGGCGGTGCAATGTTCGGTGTTGTACCTAAACGACTTTGGGAAAAACTCAATCCACCCGACGAAAATAACCTCTGTACATGGTCTATGCGTTGCCTTTTGATAGAAACAGATGACCGTAAAATATTGGTTGATACAGGTTTAAGTGATAAACAAGATGCCCGTTTCAGGTCGCATTTTGAGCCTTTTGGTACGGATAATCTTTTGCAAAGCCTTGAAAAGCAAGGACTTAAAGCAAGCGATATAACCGATGTGTTTTTAACACATCTCCATTTTGACCATTGCGGCGGTGCAATTGGTAAAAATACTGATGGCACATCCGGAGACCATCTTGAGGGGGGGCTTTTTCCGATTTTTCCGAATGCCATGTATTGGTCAAATCAAAAACATTGGGATTGGGCGATGTCGCCGAACCCACGTGAACAAGCCTCGTTTTTGAAGGAAAACTTTGAGTCATTACAAACATGGGGCATTTTGAAATTTGTTGAACATGAGGGTCAGGAAGTCTTTAAAGGCGTTAAAGTTCATTTTCAATACGGACATACGGAGGCGATGATGGCTTTGGAAATAAAAATGAACGATAAAACGCTTTTTTATTGCGCAGATACGATGCCTTCGTCGTGGCATGTGAATATGCCTTACGTCATGGCTTACGATGTGCGCCCTTTGGAAACATTGAAAGAAAAAGCAGCGATTTTAGAACGGGCAATTACTGAGGGGTGGTATCTCATCTTTGAACATGACCCTTTGACGGAATGTGCTACCGTCAAAAAGAACGAATCAGGACGTATTGTTTTAGATAAAAAGTACCTATTGGATGATATAAATTGATGTAAAAACAGACACATCGGCTTACATTCGTTTTTTTCATACCTCATATTTTATACCTAAATTAACGTGAGTTCGGAGATACAATCACGCCCTGTTTCTCGCTTGGCTCGAAAGGCGTACACGTAAGAAATCTATTGGGTTGAGCTTATTTTTGATAGAAAAATTTC
>JAYTUR010000772.1:0-4487 GCA_043744475.1 Saprospiraceae bacterium
GCGAGTCCTCGCGCACCGTTATTGGCAATGCTATTTCCGGAAATTTCGCTGCGAAACTATCGAATTTTACTTTATCAGTCATCTTTTTAATGAATAGCGGATAATTGATAATGGAAAATGAATAGTTGATAATGAATAATTTTTTACTATTTTCCATTATCAACTATTCATTTTCCATTATCAATTATCCATTTATTAAACACCAAATTCTAAACCATCATAAGCCCATTTCAAATAAATAGAGCCCCATGTGAAACCACCACCGAAGGCAGTGAGCATCAAATTGTCGCCACGTTTGAGTTGATTTTCATAATCCCAAAGGCAAAGAGGTAGGGTTCCAGCGGTTGTATTACCGTAACGGTGAATATTAACCATTATTTTTTCAGTCGGTGCACCCGACATATCAGCGACCGCTTGAATAATACGTTTATTTGCTTGATGTGGCACGACCCAATCAATATCGTCAATGGTCATATTATTGCGTTTCAACACTTCATTCATCGTCCCTGACATACCCTTGACAGCTGCTTTGAAGACAGGTTGACCTTCTTGATAAGCAAAATGCTGACGTTTATCAACTGTTTCATGCGATGCAGGAAGCGCAGAACCCCCTGCTTTCATGTGTAGGAATGCACGCCCCGCACCATCACCTTTCAGTACACCGTCAATGATACCGAGACCGTCCTTAGTTGGTTCGAGCATAACAGCACCCGCCCCGTCGCCAAAAATAATGCACGTTGTGCGGTCGGTATAGTCCACAATACTCGACATCATATCTGCACCAACAACAATCACTTTTTTATGCATACCTGTTTCAATGAACTTAGCACCTGTCATCAAGGCGTATAAAAAGCCTGAACACGCCGCATTGATGTCATACGCCCAAGCGTTTTTGATACCTGCTTTGTCGCAAATGGTATTTGCCGTATCTGGAAAGTGCATATCAGGCGTGACCGTTGCGCAAATAAGCAATTCAACTTCTTCAGGCTTTGTATCCGTTTTTGCTAAAAGCCCTTTAACGGCTTCGGCACCCATATCGGAGGTTGCCCAACCTGGTGTTTTGAGAATATGGCGTTCTTTAATACCTGTTCTGCTTGTAATCCACTCGTCAGTCGTTTCTACGATTTTTTCAAGTTCAGCGTTTGTCAATATGTAATCGGGAACGTATCCGTTGACACCTGTAATGGCTGCATGAAGTTTAGTCATTGCTTTTTTAATGTTTGATTTTTCAAATATCCAATCACAAAAAGGGTTTTCTTTAAAAGATAATCCTGTTACCCCCCTCAGTATAAGAGGTATTTTTGCGCTGCAAAGTTAAAAAACGAAAACAGTATTTTATGACAAAATAGGCGAGAGAGCGAAATCCTTTTGGAAAGGCATAAAAAAAGAGGGCAAGTTTCGATAACTGCCCTCCCCAAACTATTACAAACAAAACCAACTAAAACCAGGGAATCTTATCCTGTATTTTCTAATTCTTCGTCTTTGTGAATGTCCGAATGTGTTACAAAAGAACGTTTTTCGATTCACACTTACACCGCTTACAGGATGGTTTAACATATCGTTTGGAATTCATTAGTGTTGTATTTGAATTTCATTATTTTTCTTTCAAAAAAAGCCGTCCTGAACTCAATCAGGACAGCCCCAACAACAAACTTATAATCCCATGAACATAAATTCTTATAGTCGAATATTAGACTTTTATTTCTTTATGCGAAAGTTGAATTTCGCTTATTATAAACGCAAGTTTCAGTAAAAGTATTTGACAAAGCAAGCACATTAACACCTCATTAACTAATCTTTAAATTGTGACACCATTTTACTTGACTTGCTTTAACATACAACAATAATATAAACGCTTTAATGCCCTTTTTAGTTCAATAACCTACAAATTCTTTTGAAAAAATATTGTTTAAATTTCTAAACGATTAACCCAACGTTATAACGTTTTCATTAGAATATGTGTTTTATAACAACCTATTTTATTGCAAAATTTTGACATTATTAAGTTTAAAAAAAAATTCGATTAAAGGTATCAATATGCAAACGCACCTGCATTTTCATAATGCAAAACGCTTAATACTGTTTGACCTGTACCCTTTAAAGTCTCTCTGTCAATCACACTCATATTATCATGATGTGTGTGCCAATATTTACCAAAATAACTGTCCGTTGGGTGATTGATGATGTCAATTGTCGGAATTTTTGCCAAGGTATTGACAAAATAATGGTCATCTAACATCGGTCCACGTGATGCTTCATCAACAAAAAGTTGAGTATAACCTAAGTAACGACCCACGCGCCAAACCTTTTCAACGGTTTGCGAAGCAAATTTCATTGAAAAGGACTCTTTCGTAAAACGTGCATTGTGCGCACCCGCCATATCGAGGTTGATACCGTATTTAGCTGTATAACCCGCCACGTGCAGGTTTTTTGCCCAATGTTGAGAACCCAAACACCAAGTACCTTCTTTGTCCTCTTTGTCTGCTTCACCATAGTCTTCTGCATCAAATAAAACAAAATCAACACCAATATTACTGAGGGGGGCCTGTTGCAATTGCCGTGCGATTTCTAACAACATACCCATCGCTGAACCGCTGTCGTCTGCACCTAAAATGGGTTCATTTTTCTTTGTTGAATCCTGATCAGCAAACGGGCGAGAGTCCCAATGCGCTGAAAGCATGATGCGGTTTGTAGCCGATAGGTTTGTCCGCGCAATGATATTAACGGCATTAAGCGTCTTGCCATCAAAGGTTTTGGCTTTGAACGGCTGCTCAATGATGTCCGCACCATATTTTTTAAATTCTGAAACAATCCATGCCTGCACCTTTTTTGCATTCGCAGAACCTGTTACCCGCGTACCAAATGAGACCACTTTTTCGGTATTGATATAAGCCGAATCAGGGTTGAATTTCGGAATAACAATATCAGGCAAAGGCTTTTCAGTCACTGTATTGTTTGATTTGTCATCATTGCTACAAACAAGCGGTAATAAAGTCGTACCGACGAAAGCGAGCAAAAGGATGCCAATAATCCATTTCATATTATTTCTGACCATAATTTTTATTTATTTATGTAAAAACACATAGTCGTAAAGTTCACATAGGCAATTGACTTTCAATACTATGTGCACTATTTAGCTATGTGTTTAAGATTAGTTTATTGTATTTTTATTCCTTCGTCCAAGTCGTCCCGTCTTTCCCATCTTTCAACTGAATCCCAGCGGCTTTCAAACCATCTCGAATTTTATCCGATGTTGCCCAATCCTTTGTCGTCCGAGCTTGTGCGCGCAAATCAATGACCAATTGCATAACACCTTCAAGGCTTGATTGTCCATTTTCACCCGAAGCAGATTCGTCTTTTAAGCCAAAAATAGCGAAAATAAAGTCGTTAAAAACTTCTTTCAAACGCGCAAGAGACCCCTCAGTAATTTGAGCCAAATCAAGCTGCCCACCCTTGAAAGCATTGATTTTTGAGCATAATTCAAACAAACGAGACAAGGCGCGTGGCGCGTTAAAGTCATCATTCATGTCGTCTAATGCGCTGTCTATTAATGCGTTGACTTCTTTATCCAATTCCGTTTCACTACCACCTTTTAACGTTAAGGTTTGCAAAATCTTATACGACTCCATCAAACGTTTATAGCCTTTTTCAGCCGCTTGTAACGCATCGTCAGTGATGTCGAGCGTCGAGCGATAATGGGCTTGAAGCATGAAAAAACGAACCACCATCGGCGAATAACCTTTCGTGACGTGTTCAGAATCACCTGTAAATAGTTCTGGTGGTGAAATGGTATTGCCATCCGATTTCGACATTTTTTTACCATTCAACAACAGCATATTGGCGTGCATCCACAATTTTGCGCCGCTGTGGTTGCATGCCCCAACGTTTTGGGCGATTTCGTTTTCATGATGTGGAAACTTTAAATCATTGCCGCCACCGTGAATGTCAAACGTTTCGCCCAAATATTTACGACTCATCGCCGAACATTCCAAATGCCAACCCGGAAAACCGATTGACCACGGCGAACGCCAACGCATCAGATGTTCGGGCGCAGCCTTCATCCAGATGGCAAAATCGGCTGGATGGCGTTTTTCGTCTTGTTTTTTAAGATTATCACGCGTTTCTGTCAATAAATCCTCGACGATGCGACCCGACAAATGACCATAAACGCCTTTGACTTGAATGAATTTTGGCACATCAAAATAGACTGAGCCATTGGCTTCGTAGCCAAAACCATTTTTGACAATTTCCTCGACCATTTCGATTTGCTCTGGAATATGCCCTGTCGCACGCGGTTCGATGGAGGGCGGTAAGGCATTAAAAATGCGCATCATGTCGTGGAAGCCATTGGTGTATTTTTCGGCCACTTCCATCGGTTCGAGTTGCTCGAGTCGTGCGCCTTTTGCCATGCGGTCTTCGCCATCGTCGAGCAAATGCCCCACATCGGTGACGTTTCTGACGTAGCGGACTTTATAGCCCACATATTG
>JAYTUR010000773.1:0-4473 GCA_043744475.1 Saprospiraceae bacterium
TTTTTGACTGCGTAGCACGTCTGATTCTAACCAATTCGGGCGAGGCATCGGAGCGAATATTGCCCTCATCGTCAATGACGCGCGTTATCTCTTTCGACAAATCATCATCGAAATTGGAGTGACGAATAATGTCATAAAGATTGGGATAGATTTCACGTCGAACAGGCGTAAAAAAACGATGCAAGTCTCTGAAAATCAATAAAATAACGTTGATACGTTGCAAACTTTCAATTGATAAAACATAACCTTCAATTGCCAAAACTTTTAAATCTTCATCAAGGGAAAAATAAGTACCGAACGGAAATTTATCGTTTTTTTCAAGGATTAATTTGAGTTCTTTCGCTTGTTTGAGTTTGGTTTCTATGCTTTTAAGGTCGGTTTCTGGCATCAAATTTTGACAATAGGCTTGCCCCATCTCACCCGAACACTCGCGCACAAGCAAATCCAACACTTTGTCAAATTCTAATTTTTCGTAAATATCTTTAGGTAATAAATTCATCGTATAATGTATAGTGGATAATTGATAATGGAAAATGAAAAAATACTGAGGGTGTGCAAAATTAACGGGTTTTAAACAGAAAAAAGCATAGGATAGTTCTGTTTGATGGTTTTAAATAAAAAATATGTTTAAAACCCATTGTCAGCCCCAACGGTGCTTTTTTGTATTTTTAAACGACAAATGGATTAAAAACGGTTTAACGTTTTTAATCCATTTGTCGTTTAAATAATTTACTGTCAATTATTTATAAATTTATTTATCTAAACATTTTAAAACAATCCGTCAAATCCTGTTTCTTGTTTTTATAAGGGTCGAGATTGAGTGTCAAGGAAATTTCGTGTGTACCGCCCGTTTTTGTCGCTAAACCGCCAACAGGAAAATCGTAGCTGTAACCCACTTTAAAAAAATCTTGTTTGAAACCAACGGTAAAAATAGCAGATTCGGGATTGCTCAAAGCATGACGATACCAAACGCCTGTGAAAATAGGACCCAAACCCGCATAAATACCACCAACAAATTGCGCAAAATCGCCTTGTTTGACAATTAACAACGAAGGCGTAATGAAAGTCGTTGGACGAAAACGGTTGCCTTTTTGCAAAATGAATTCATAACCACCATGCAAAGACCACCGCACAGGTAAGCCAATCCGCAAATTGGAGTTGGTACTTTTCAAAAAACTTTCGTCAGGCGTAGCCATGTGTTTTGCAGACAAACCGACATGAAAACCAGAGGCATAGAGCAATAAACCCGTTGAAATATCAAAAATCGTTCGGTTGGTTTGCTCTGGACGCACTTCTTGCGAAGGGCGAATCGTGCCATCTGGATTTGTCCAACCTGTAATCGGGTCAATTTGGTCAAGGAAAATAAGCTTATTCCAATCCAAATTACTTGAAATCATGCCACCTTCGACCCCAATTTTGACCGCCATGTCTTCATTGATATTGACTTTGTAGGAATAAATGGCGCTGGCATACGTTTTTTTCAAAATGCCTTGACCTGCATCATCCGTCATAACTGAAATGCCGATGCTGCTGTTTGAGCGATTGAGTGCTTGGTCATAACTCGCTGCAAAAGTGGAATAAGCTGCCCCATTATTGAAACTCGGATATTGCATCCTATAGTTCAAGGCTATAAAAGGTGCTTGGTTCGTACCCGCAAAAGCAGGGTTTGTTTGCAGTGGCGAAGCATACCATTGACTGAAAACAGGGTCTTGGGCGTTAGCGATGCTACCCCTCAATATAAGGCAGCCAAAAATCAAGATGATTCGTATATTTTGTAGCATTTGTCGGTGTTTTGCTTATTTACCTAATAAATTTTTTATAATAACAAATTGATTTTGACTTAAAAAAGTATTTGAACACGAAATATATAAAAAAGGTGTTTAAAATATATGAATCTCTACTAAACCTTTGCGTTACTTTGTGTTTTAGCTGTTTGGTTTTTATTTATGATTGATAAACTTTACTTCGGTTTTTCTTCGTAAGTATGTGTATAGACAGCGTTTTCAAAACACACAAATATTATAACGTCAGAATGTTAAAGTTGTTATTTTCTAACAATATCGAAATTTCATTAACGTTTTCGTAACACTTTCAACTAAATACTCGGCAAAATATGAAATTTACAATTACTTCGCTTTTTTCTACCTTGATTTTAACTTTTGCTTTTGGGCAAACGACTTTTTCAACGTTCCAAACGCTTGAATGGTCTGAAAAAGAGGTGACTTTCAAGGGTGCAGTTTACACCCAAAGCGAAACGCCGAATCTGCCTGTTTATACTTATCGCTTTTCGATGGACTTTGACGGTCGAATTGCCGTTGAATTGGCAGATGCTGAATTTGCCCCCCTCAGTATAACAGATCTAAAAATAAAGAATTTATCGCCAAATATCCAACCTAAGGCTTTAATTTCTCAAAGTCGGGACAAATATTTTGGCAACGTCAGCCTTGTACCGCTTCGTTTGAAGGACGGTCAAGTTGAAAAATTGGTTCGTTTCACCTTAATTATAACGATATTGCCCGAAGTCGGTGGCTTGAAAACAGAATTAAGGACTACAAAAGAATCGGCTTTGAAAGACGGTGACATCTATAAATTGGGCTTAAAAGAAACAGGTGTTTATCGTTTGGACTATGCTTTTTTGAAAAATGAATTGAAAATCAGCAATTTAGACCAAATTGACCCACGCACCATTAAAATATATGGCAACGGCGGCGGTATGTTGCCCGAACCCAATCGCATATACCGTCCCGATGATTTGGTTGAAAATAATATTGTTGTCGTAGGAGAGGAGGACGGGCGTTTTGATGCAAGCGACTACATACTTTTTTATGGCGTTGGCGCAGATAAAAGTATTTATGAACCCCTCAGTAAAACATTCAGTCGTCCTAAAAATATCTATGATGACAAAGCTTTTTACTTCGTAAAAATCAGCTCGGGCAATGGTTCACGTGTGACCAATCAAGCATCCGTTGCTGCGACACAATATACTGCTACTTCTTTCAATGATTTTCAAAGGGTTGAAGAAGATAAAACCAACCTTTTAGCGCAACATCCACTCAATTGCGGACAAGGCGGCGGCAAACTGTGGGTAGGCGATTTTTTTAGTGAAGGTATTAAAGAAAAATCGTATTCTGATAAATTTTCTTTCCCCAATTTAGTTGCGACTGAACCCGTTTTGGTGCGCGCACAATTCGTTGCGGGCAACGATTTTAGTTCAACATTTACCGTTACCGTTTCGGGTGAAGCGATGCCTGTTTATGTCGGCGGCTCAAGTCCTGGCGATTGCGAAGGCTCTTTTGGCAATATCAGTTCAGTTGAGCAAAGCCTTCGTTTACCTGCCACCACAACGGCTTTAGATGTTAAAGTGAATTACTCGGCAGGTTCAGGCAGTCGGGGTTGGTTGGACTATCTCGAAATCGCTTGTAAGCGACAATTGACCTTTACGGGTACGCAAATGGCTTTTAGAGATATTAAAACATTGGGCTATAAATCCAGCAGTTTTCAAATGGCTAATGCCAATGGGAATTTGCTTGTTTGGGATATAACAAACGCACAAAAGTTACAAAATCAACAAGTTACACTTTCGGGAAATCAATTAAGTTTTGGTCAAAATACTGAGGGGGTGCTTCGCGAATTTGTTGTGTTTGACAAAACTGCAACTTTATTGAAACCTACTGTTGCGGTTGGAAAAATAGCCAATCAAAATCTTCATGCCTTCGATAATGTGGATGAAATCATCATTTATCACAAGGATTTTGAAGCGGCGGCTAAAAAATTGGCAGTACATCGGCGCAGTTATTCAAAGTTTAATGTTGAAATTGCTGAAATTGGACAAGTCTATAATGAGTTTTCAAGTGGCGCACTTGACCCGACGGCTATTCGTGATTTTGCTCGATTGTTGAACAAACGTACACCGCGTTTCAAGTATTTGTTGTTGATGGGTGATGGTTCGTTTGACTACAAGCGCATCTATCCTTTGGGCAATTTACAAGCATCGGATTTTATTCCACCGTTTGAGTCCGTTGAAAGTTTCAGCATCGTTGATGCTTTTCCGAGTGATGATTACTACGGTTTGTTGTCTGATACTGAGGGGGGTAATTTAGGAGGTGACTTGGATATCGGCGTTGGGCGTATCCCTTGCAAAACTTTAGAGGAAGCCAATGGTGTTGTGAATAAAATTATGATTTATGAAAGCCCGACTTCATTAGGTGATTGGCGCAATCGTTCCGTTTTTATGGCGGATAATGGTGATGGCAATGCCCATTTAGGTAGTGCAGAATTTGTGGATAATTCGGTATTCTACAATTATCGTAATTTGAATTTGGATAAACTTTATGTTGATGCTTACAAATTGGACGTTTCGGCAGGTGGAACGCGTGTGCCACAGATGAACGATGCAATTTATCAAAACCAATTTAAAGGCATGTTAACGTTGTGTTATTTGGGTCATGGTGGACCTAAAGGATTGGCACAAGA
>JAYTUR010000774.1:0-1151 GCA_043744475.1 Saprospiraceae bacterium
TTTATTATTATTTACAGTTATTGCTAGTGTTTTTTGGCTTGATGATAAGTAACAATTACAGGCAATTACAGGGGACGGGGGATTTTATGAAGTTTTTTAGGTGAAGAAATACAAGGGACGCGGGGAAGTGGGAAAAAGTGTTGACTTTTAAAAATTTTGCATAAAATATGTTCGCAAATAGTGAATTTTGGTGGGTAAAGGAGTTGGTATGGCGCGGCAGGCTCGGGTTTTTATTGAGGAGAAGGATGCAGGGGTTTATCATCTTTGTAGTCGAGTGGCGGGGCCGAAGGGGTGGTATCCGTTGAGTGAGGCGATTAATCAGCAGAAATTACTCGATTTGATTAAGTTTTATACGGCGGGGTATCAATGTAAGGTGTATGGGTTTTGCATTATGGGTAATCATTATCATTTGATTATTGAATTTTTGAAACCTGGCAAATTGTCGGCGAAATTTTTGAAAGAAAAGGCGCTTGCGTTTTACCCGAAGAGTGAAGCGCATATTGATTTATGGAATGACGATAAATGGGCGAAATTCGAAAAGCGTTTGTTTGATGTTTCCGAATTTATGCGTAGTTTAAATCGAGCTTTTACCAATTGGTATAATATAAAATACCATTATCGTGGGCCATTTTGGGCTGACCGTTTTAAATCGACGATTCTGCATGGCAAACAGGCTTTGCAAGAATGTATGTTGTACGTGGATTTAAACCCCGTGCGTGCGAGCTTGGTCGAACACCCCGAAGATTATGTGGGCTCTTCTTGTCATTTGCGACTCATTGGTAAAGATAAATGGTTGGTCAATATCAATTCGTTAATACGCTGTGAAAACCGCAAGGGCGCAATGCAATATTATCGTCAATTATTATACGAGCGTGGTTCACTAACCCAAAGACCTGGTAAGCAACAAATATCGCGTGAAGTTTACCGCGAAATGAAGAAAAGTGACTATCGTCCGAGAGGCGTATATCAGAAAAAGTTAAAGTATTTTGTGAGCGGCGTCATGATTGGCAGTAAACTACAAATCGAAGAAAAAATTCAAGACCTAAAAACCGAAGCCAAGAAGTTTTATTACAAACGCCGGCGCTTTGCCGTCGCCCATGCCTCTGGCGATTTTGTGTTGAGGAATAGTAGGCGGTAAGGCTGTTGATGGT
>JAYTUR010000775.1:0-4468 GCA_043744475.1 Saprospiraceae bacterium
GCCCAATCTCAATATCAATTATGCAGCAGCATTTGTGGTCAACGGAGGCGACAACAATGTGCAAATTGTAGATTTAGCAACCAACAAAGTCAAAGAGACAATTGGTCTGAATGGTGCGACTTTTCCGCATCATATCTACTTGAATAAAGCTAAAACCCTCATGGCGATTGCCATTATTTCACAAGATGTCAGCGGCGGTCATGCAGGGCATGGTAGTTCAAGCGCAAAAGGCTACAAAGTCATTCTTTTAGAAACGTTGACAGGTAATCAACACATTATCTTAACAACCAATGCTTTACCGCACAACGCTATTTTTTCTCCCGATGATTCTGAATTGTGGATTGGACAAGGCGCGGACAGCGGCGAGGTTATGGTGTATAATACCAGCAATTTTACGCTCACAAAGACCATAAAAGTCGGTAAACAACCATCAGAAGTGACCTTCTCCGCCGACGGCAGCCTTGTTTTTGTGGCAAATACGGGCGATGGAACGGTCAGCGTCATTGACCCAACGGCGAAAACGGTCAAGACGACCATTCCTGTTGGCTTAGCACCAGTGGGCGCATGGGCTGCCTCGAATGGTAAAATGTATTGCGATAATGAGACCGATAAAACCGTCTCTGAAATTGATGTGGCGACTCAAAAAGTGACTGAAACCATTAATTTAGGCTTCAAACCTGGCTATGTTGCTTACAATTCACTCACAAAAGAGCTTTGGGTGAGCGATGCCACCAACGGCAAGGTGGTTTATTACCAAATCGTTTCTGGCAAATGGGCAAAACAAGGCGACATCACGACCGGCGCTGATGCGCACGCCATCACGTTTTCAAATGACTTTAAAACGGCTTATGTCACCAATCAAGGCGCGGGAACAGTTTCAGTAATTACGACCACTGACCACAAAGTCACTACCTCTATTACTGTTGGTAGCAAACCGAACGGCATTGTTTTGAAACAATAAATTCATCATTATTTTATGATACACATGACGCTTCATATCAAAAATATGGTTTGCCTACGCTGCAAAATGACCGTTGAAAACGAGTTAAAAAAACTCGGTTTCGACCCCCTCAGTATAGAATTGGGCGAAGTCGTTTTTAAACAGGATTTATCGCAAAAAGAGGTAGCATTATTGGAAAATGCCTTGAAAAAATACGGTTTTGAAGTCATAACTGACAAACGTAGTCAAGTCATTGAACAGATAAAAACAGCAGCGATTGCTTATGTTTTTCAAGATGATGATACCGAACAGAGGCCTAATTTTTCAGACTTTTTAGAGAAAAGACTCTTGAAAGATTACACGTATTTGAGCAATCTGTTTTCAGAAATGGTCGGTACAACGATTGAAAAACACTTGATAAATCTCAAAATTGAGCGCGTCAAAGAATTGTTGGTCTATGATGAAATGACACTTTCAGAAATCGCTTTTCTTATGGGATACAGTAATGTTGCGTATTTATCGAATCAATTTAAGAAAATAACAGGCTTAACGCCGACTTATTTCAAGGTAATTAAGGATAAAAAGCGACAATCCATCGAAAAGGTGTAAATCTTATACATCGTTTCTATAATTGTGTAACGATTGAGGCTTACTGAGGGGGTAACTTTGTGGCATAATGAAAAGTATTCAATTTTAAAATAAAGTAAAATTATGACACATCAATATCAATTATCAGGTTTAACGTGCGGTGGTTGTGCAGCCACTGTAAAAAAGGCTTTGTCGCAAATTGCTGATATTCAATCAGTTGAAATTAATGAACCTTACAACGAAGCTACGATATCAATGACAAAACATGTGACAACCGACACCTTAAAAGAGGCATTGAAAAGCCATCCGAAATACACAATTTCGGATAAAATGATGGCTAAAACCATCCCCTCAGTAAATACAGCTTTTGATGAGCGGGGAAAGTCATGGTTCGAAACGTACAAACCGTTGCTCTTAATTTTCGGCTATATAACACTTGTTTCATGTTTTGCAGGCAAGGATTGGATGACGATGATGCGCTATTTTATGGGCGGTTTTTTCCTCGTATTTTCTTTTTTCAAGATGCTGGATTTGCATGGATTCGCAGATTCTTATCGTATGTATGACATTGTTGCAAAGGCAGTTCCAAGTTATGGTTTTATTTATCCTTTTATTGAATTGTGGTTGGGATTGGCTTATTTAATTGATTTTCAACCATTTACAACCAATATCACAACACTTGTTGTGATGTCTGTCAGTTTAATTGGCGTTACGCAAAGTGTATTGAATAAGCAGAAAATACAATGTGCATGTCTCGGTACCGTATTCAATTTACCTATGACGACCGTTACCATTATTGAAGATTTGCTTATGGTGGTGATGGCTGCTACTATGTTATTTTTGATGTAAACTCTATTTTCTAATATCTAAAATCATTTAAACAATGAAAAATATTTTTTTAATCACGTTATTATTTGCAGGCATTACAGCTTGCCAAAACGATGCTTCTAAACAAAATCAAAACAATACATCAACGCCTGTAACAACTGAAACAAAAGCCGTTGTTCAAGCTGATACAATCATGCACGTTCACACCTACACGTGCCCGATGCACCCAGAGGTGACAAGTACTAAAGAGGGTGATAAATGTCCAAAATGTGGCATGAACCTCGTGCATAAAGAGTAAATAAAAACGTCAAAAGCATCCCTCCTGATATTCTCGGGATGTTCCATCCGTATTTTATTAAAATTATTATTTCAAAAAATATTAAAATTATTTAAAATGAAAAAATTATTGGTAGTCAACCTATTATGTCTCTTAGCTTTTTCTTTAAAGGCTCAAGAACCCACCCAAAAAACGTTGCCTAAAAGCCCCGAAGCTGCTTTTACTCAGCAATTTGGTGGCAGTGAAATTCAAGTCTCATACGCACGTCCTTTGGCACGGGGGCGTAAGATTTTTGGTGGTTTAGTCCCTTTTGACAGCCTTTGGCGCACAGGGGCGAGTGATTGCACGACGATAAAATTTAAGGACAATATTGTCATTGGCGGCAAAAATATAGCGGCTGGTAAATATTCGCTTTTTTCAATTCCAACTGCTGCGGAATGGACGATAATCCTCAATTCTGAAACTGCTATGCACGGCACCAATGGGTATGATGCACAAAAAGATGTCCATCGTTTCAAGGTAAAATCGGAAAAAACAGAGCGTTTCTATGAAACTTTTACCATCGAAATCAACGATATTGATGTGCAAGGCAACGCCTTTTTAAATATGATGTGGGAAAATACGATGGTCAAAATCCCTTTGACAAATGCTGCTGCCGATGCCGCCCCAAAAGTTGTGGCAACAACGGATGCTAAACCTAAAATGGACGAACATGCTGGGCATGATATGTCTAAAATGAAAAATATGCCAGACAATAAAACCGCTGATGCAAAGCCGAAAGTGGATGAACATGCGGGACATGATATGTCTAAAATGAAAAATATGCCAGACAATAAAACCGCAGATGCTAAGCCTAAAATGGACGAACACGCGGGGCATGATATGTCTAAAATGAAAAATACTGAGGGGGTATCTGCATCTGATTTGAAAGCACAATTTGCCCCTGTTTTAGCGGCTTATTATGGTTTAAAAGACGCTTTAGCTGCTGACAATGGTAATGTAGCTGCTGAAAATGGCAAAGCGATGAAAATGGCTTTGCGTAAAATAGATACTAAAAATTGGACAGCAAAAGAACGCAATGTCTATGATGAAGTCGCTAAAAAATTAGATACGGATGCTGAACACATCGGCGACAATGCCAACAAAATTGACCACCAACGTGAGCATTTTATCAGTTTATCGAGCAATCTTTCAGCCGTGACTAAGGCATTGAAAATTAATAGCGAACCTGCTTATTTGCAGTTTTGCCCTATGGCGAACGGTGGCAAAGGGGCTTATTGGTTGAGTAAAGAAAATAAGGTCAAAAACCCCTATTACGGCAAATCAATGTTGAGCTGTGGCAGTGTGAAAGAGACTTTGTAAATGGTTTAATAAGAACTTAGAGATTTCCTAAATCTCTAAGTTCTTATTAAAAATTAGATTTCTATCCAATAGTATCGTTTATTTAACGCAACCTAACTCATTATTAATCAATTATTTATTCAATTTTTTAAAATTATTAAAATGAAAAAATTATCATTTATTATTATGTTGGTTGCACTGTTCGTTGGACAAAATCTATTGGCACAAGCCGTCAATTCCAAAGGGCGTGTCATTGATGCAAAAGGTAATGTATACGTTGACGGCACTAAATTGGGTTCTATCACAATGGACAGCGTTGTAAAAAACGCCAATGGAAAACCCATGGCGTTTCTCAAATCGGGCGGTGTTCTGGTGAATTCCAAAGGAAAAACACTTGGCAGAATGGGAAAAGACGGCAAAACCTATTACAATGCTAAAGGGCAAGCTGTTTTGTTTTTTAAAGACAATACAGATAGTGAAACGTGCAATATCGA
>JAYTUR010000776.1:0-4466 GCA_043744475.1 Saprospiraceae bacterium
CAAACACCGTCAAACAAGACGAGTGGTTTTTCTGGAAACAAAGAATTATCAGTCATATGTTTTTTATTATTACAACCAAAAATAAGATAAAACGTTTTAGCTTCGCAAAATAATCTATAAAATCATAACAATCAATCAAATCCGTTTAAATCATCAGATTCTTAAGTTTCGTTTAAATCTGTAAAATCATAACAATCCGTCTAAATCAGTGATTCATGTTAAGAAAAGCCGTTATCACAGGTGCGACAAAAGGCATCGGTCGCGCCATTGCAGAAAGCCTTGCTACTGAGGGGTACGATATTGCCGTTTGCAGCCGCCACGAAGAAGACTTAAAAGAGATGCAAAAAGATTTCGCTTCTCGTTTTGCAAACGTCGAACTCATCATAAAAATTGTGGATATGAGTAAAAAAGAAGAGGTGTTGGCGTTTGCACAATTCATTGATAATCAATGGAAAAGAGTAGATGTATTAGTAAATAATGCTGGTATTTTCATTCCTGGAGCCATTCATACTGAGGGGGATGGTGAGTTAGAAAAAATGATGGAAACCAATCTGTATTCCGCCTATCACCTCACCCGCGCCTTGTTGCCGTTGATGTTGCCCTTGCAAAAAGGCTATATATTTAATATGTGTAGCACCGCTTCGACATCTGCTTACACAAATGGTGGTTCGTATTCGATTTCAAAATACGCCCTTTTGGGTTTTACAAAAAACCTGCGTCAAGAGTTGAAAACACAAGGCATTAAAGTGACGGCTATCATGCCCGGTGCGACTTGGTCGGATTCGTGGGCAGGTTTTGATGCACCCGAAGAGCGTTTGATGCAAGCCAACGACATTGCCGAAGCGGTGGTTTCTGCACTGCGGATGTCAGCGGCGGCGGTTGTGGAGGAGATTGTTTTGCGCCCACAGTTGGGGGATTTGTAAGATAAAAGGGGGTATTATTTGCAAAAAGTGTTTATTTTTGTAAAAAATTAAAAAATGTTAGCAACAATCCAATTGCCCAACAACAGTAAAGAACTCGCTTTCATATTGGAAGTTTTGAAGCGTCTGAATGTCGAAGTCATCACCGATATTTCTACTTTATCTATTGACAATGACGTTCTTGAAGAACACGCAACTATCTTACGTGAACGAAAAGCTGCTATAAACAGTGCTGACGCTCAATTTTTTACATGGGAAGAAGCACAGCAAGTATTAGGTAAACGAAAAAATTAGAAATACCGTTTAATAATCTCATGATTAATAACTAAAATGCTAATGAAAAAATTATTCATATTGTCAATAGTCATATTGGGAATTAAACCACTTTTTGGACAATTCAATGAGGAAAAAATAAGAACTGATTCATCAGAAATTAATATTGTTAGAAATTCAGCTTACAAAATTTGGAAAGAAACCTATAAAAACAAAGATTTGATTTTTTATAGTGTTAGAAACATTGATGATACGACACAGATAATTGAAGAAGGTTGGGAACGAAAAAACCATGACCGTGTTGGCAATTGGATTACAAATTCGCCAAATGGAATTTGGTTAAATACCATTAATTATGACAATGACACTTGGAAATATAACAGAGACGAATATCCATATCATGCAGTATTAGACTCTATAAAACAGAAAGCTGATAAAATCATCATTGAAAAATATGGTCAAGCGTTTTTTAAGAATAATGTAAGATTCAAATTTCACGGTGCAGCACTTATTGGTGAATGGAAAACTTTGGATTCTATTACTATATGGGACAGAAATGAATATGTTGGGGATTGGACAGAACCGATTAAAAAAAAGCCCAATGGTTTTTATTTAGATTATACAATCAAATTGGATAACAAACATTACTACTATGATATGCTAAGAGTAGAACTCGATTCTGCTGGTAACCTAATAGACAATTCAAATCTTTTTGAAGTCTTGTTTAAAGAAAGAAAAGTACCAAAGTCTGATAAATTTCACCTAAAATACGATGATGCCCTTGAAGTTTGTAAAAAAAATGGATTGGTAATAAAAAAAGGACAAGAATTTGAAGCAACTTTAAGATATGGGTTCAGAAAAAGATATTTATATGCAGGTGAATACTATTTTCAAGTAGCTCAACAATATGACAAAAAGACATCAGGAGATTGTTCCAAAGAGTGTGTTGAAACCAAATATTATAAGGTGTGGCGATTCAATCCTTGGACATCAGAGTTGTTTTTTAATAAAAAAATGAAAATAGAAACTTATTTGACACCAAAATGTGCTGTTTCAGGCAACTACATAGAAATAGAGAAATAAAACAAAACAATCCGGTGAACTTTATAGAGAACATTTAAAGACTCGATTTAATCCTAACGCTTCAAAAAGCCTACTTTCTACCTTAAAACCTTATCTTTGCCCACTTTTTCTGCCAATGGTTGCGCTGCAAAAAGCATGGAGGTAATGACTAATGACAATAAATTATGCGATTAAAAACGCTTGAAATCAAAGGTTTTAAGTCCTTTGCGAACGATACGGTTATCAATTTCAATGAAAACGTCATCGGCATTGTCGGTCCGAATGGGTCGGGCAAATCGAATGTCGTGGATGCGATTCGCTGGGTTTTGGGCGAACAGAGATCGAGTGAATTGCGGCTTGATAAGATGAATTCTGTCATTTTTAATGGCACTAAAAAACGTAAACCCGGGCAATTGGCGCAAGTGAGTTTGACTTTTGACAATACAAAAAATGTGTTGCCAACGGATTATACATCTATAAAAATTACACGTATTTTATACGCTTCTGGCGAAAGTGAGTATCGGCTCAATGGCGTGACCTGCCGTTTGAAGGACATTACTTCACTGTTTATGGACACGGGTATTGGCTCAAATTCTTATGCGATTATCGCTTTGGGTATGGTGGATGAGATTTTGAATGATAAACAAAACTCGCGCCGCATGATGCTCGAACAAGCGGCGGGTATCTCAAAATATAAAGCACGGAAAAATGAAACGTTGAACAAACTCAATGCAACGGAGGAAGACCTTAACCGCATTGAAGATTTGTTGTTTGAGATAACTAACAATCTGAAAACGCTTGAAAAACAGGCAGCTCGCACCCAAAAATATATAGATATTAAGGTTGAATACCGGGGAAAAGCGGTTGATTTGGCTGTTTTAAAGCTATCCGTTTTTAAAGATGATTATAAAAAAACGGAAAAAAATATAGAGATTGAAACCGACCGTTACAGGCAGTTGGATACTGAGGGGGTCAAATTGGAGGCGCAAATTGAGCGCGATAAGAAGGAAAACCTCGATAAAGAGCAGGAATTGAGTGAGCGACAACGCGATTTGAACAGTGTGGTCGGGCGTTTGCGGGGCATGGAAAATGACAAACGCATGGCGCAACAACGCAAATTGTATGCGGAGCAAAACATTACGAAATTAGAGGAGCAAGTCAATTCGGCAAAGGCGCGGGTGGGCAAATTAGCAGAAGAAATTGATTTTTATCGCGATGAAATCAATGGTGAAAAGCGGCTTGAAGGCAAGTTGGAATCACAACTCGATGAAGCCAAAGAAAAATTGAACGCTATTCGCAACGACCACGGCACTTTGAAGGCTGACCTCGATGTGTTTTTGAGGCAACAACAAGGCATTGAACGGGAAATCAATGAATTGGAAAAACAAAAAGCGATAGCGTCTAATCAGATTGACAATGGGCAACGAGACATCGAGCGCACCGATTCTGAAACGCAGGGGCGGCGTGATGAGGTGACAATACTGAGGGGTCAATTAGATGACTTAGAGAAAAAAGAAAATGCACAAAGCACTGATATTCAATATCTTGAACAAACGGAAACCAAACGTTTAAGCGATTTAGAAAAAGCCAATCAGAATTTAGAAGTTGTAACAAAAAAAATGGCTGATGTCAATCGAACCTTAGATGCAAAGAAAAATGAGTTTAAGTTGACCAAAAGTATGGTCGAGTCGCTGGAAGGTTATCCTGAATCCATTCAGTTTTTATCAAAAAATAAGACGTTTACTGCGCCGCTTTTGGGCGATTTGATTTATGTGGAAGAGGGTTATCGGACAGCTATTGAGAATTTTTTAGAGCCTTATTTGAATCATTATGTGGTTCAGAATGCAGAAGAAGCGGTGGCAGCAGTACGCCTTTTGAGCAATGCTCAGAAAGGAAAAGCGCATTTTTTTATCTTAAATGCCTTTGAAAATACGTCTTTTTCGACAAATGGTTGGGTCAACGCGCGTCCTGCGGTCAATTTGATTCAAGTGGATTTGGTATATAAAAAGCTGTTTGACTATTTGTTGCGCGATGTTTTGATTACGGATAATGATAATTTGTCTGAATTTGATATTGTCTTTGCGAGGGACGAAGCAATTGAGGGGGTGGTTTTGTTGAATAAAAGTGGTAGTTTTACGAAGCGGAGATACAGCTTGAGCGGTGGTTCGGTGGGTTTGTTTGAAGGTAAAAAAATTGGTCGAAAGAAAAATC
>JAYTUR010000777.1:0-4463 GCA_043744475.1 Saprospiraceae bacterium
GGTCATTTCCCTGGCAACCCCGTCATGCCCGGCGTTTTGCAAATAGAAGCGATGGCGCAAACAGGTGGTATTTTTATCCTTCGCGATACTGCAGATGACGAAATTTGGGATACATATTTTTTAAAAATTGATAATTGCCGCTTCAAACATAAAGTTGTTCCCGGCGACACTTTGATCATACGTCTTGATTTAATCAATCCTATGCGCCGCGGCATTGCCTTGATGCACGGTAAAGCTTACGTCGGAAACAAATTGGTTTCAGAAGCTGAATTGACTGCGATGGTGCAAAAAAGAGTGTAAAAGATATTGGGAAGTGGATATTTACCCCCCTCAGTATTTTTGCAAAACAAAGGCAAAAAGCAGTATCAAGTCTGTTTTTTGCCTTTGTAATTTCAACATTTTACAAAAACGAAAATTCGCTGCATTAATGATAATAAATCAAGAACTTCACATAGTATGAATCATAATAATTTTCATTTAACTTTTTTTAAACAATTAGCAACCAATTAGTTATCAATTTTCCAACCCAAACCTCAAAAGTAATTTATACTATTACACCCTTTTCAACAGAAGTTGTGGTAAGCCTAAAAACTTACCGCAACAATTTTTGTTTTTACAATGATTGTTTTCACTTAATGACCAATAAAATCATAAAAAATTAAAAAATGACAACATCACCTACGGTACCCCTCAGTAATGAGGTGTCAAAAAATTTAGAAGTTATCAGTCAAATCGAGCCTTATGTGCGCACTGCGATTGATACATTATTGGTTGATGTCAAAACGTGTTGGCAACCAACCGATTTCCTGCCCGACATGAGCCAAGAAGATGCGCTTGACCAAGTGCGCCTTTTGCGTGAACGGACGGTTGGCATTCCCGACGAAATCATCGTTTCGTTGATTGGCAATATGATAACAGAAGAAGCCTTGCCGAGCTATCAGACCTATTTTAACCTTGTGGAAGGCATCAATCCGATGCGGAAACTGACAAGTGAAAACCCTTGGGTCACGTGGTCACGCCATTGGACAGCAGAAGAAAACCGTCATGGAGATTTGTTGAATAAATATCTTTATCTGACAGGGCGTGCGGATATGCGCCAAGTGGAGCAGACCATTCAAACGCTTATTACAAACGGTTTTGATGCAAATACCGACCATGACCCTTATCAAGCCATGGTTTATACCTCGTTCCAAGAGCGTGCAACGAAAATTTCTCACCTTAATACAGCTAAATTGGCCGAAAAAGCCGGTGATACCGTGCTGTCGCGCATCTGCACAACAATTTCAGGCGATGAAGCCAGGCATGAAAGAGCTTATAAAACTTTTATGCGTCAGATATTCGACATTGACCCAAATGGTGCGATGTTGGCGTTTGAAAAAATGATGCGTAAACAGATTGCTATGCCCGCAATTTTGATTGATCAAAACAATGATGAGAATATTTTTGCTCGTTATGCCGCTGTTACCCAAAAAATTGGTATTTATACAGCTTGGGATTATGCAAAAATCATTGATCATTTGGTTGAGTTCTGGAAAATTGAAACAATTACAGGGTTGAATGGTGCAGCAGCAAAAGCTCAAGTGTATTTGTCAAAACTCGCTGAACGTTATATGCGTGTAGCAGATAGAATGAAAGCACCAGAGGATATTAGTTTGGTCTGGTTAAGTTGTTAAAATACAGACTATTACAAAAGATTAATTCAGAAATATATAAAAAAGCCCCCCTCAGTAAAAAGATACTAAGGAGGGGCTTTTTTTATTTTTTACACGTCCAATAATAAATCAATACGTGTCAACTAACGACTTGATTTTCAGACGTTCATTGACTTCATCAAGCGATACCTTTGTTTTCAAAAAAACATTGTAATCTTGTGTTGGTACTAAGTCAAAATAATTATTAGAAAACACCCCCTCAGTATTTAGGCTTAAACAGACGTTTTTTAACAATGACGACGCTATCAAATGAATATTAAAGCCGCCTTCGACAGCTGTTATTTCTTTAATAACGTTTACATTCTTCTCTAAATTCAAATCTTTGGGTGGAACAAAATAGACCGCCTTTGACATAATTTGACCATTTTTAGGACGAAAAGAGACTAAGATTAAACTAGATTTTGGGTTTGCATTTTGAAGCAAAATTTTAGTAAAATTTTCATAAAAAACGCCTGATGTGTTTGCTTTAATAGTTACATAACGACCGTCCAAAAAAATTGTATGTCCTTCAAAATCCATCGTTTGCATAAATAAATCACCTTCAATTTCCGATAATTGGTCGTTTACGATATGGATTTTAAAAGATTCTTTTGTCAAAACAGGTGAAATCATAATGTTCGCATAAGCCTCTTTTGCAGCAAACTGTAAGGCTTTCCAACGACCAAAATTGTCAATACTCGACCACGAAGCTCCTTGCCAAACATCATTCAGTTGCCAATACAAACTGCCCATACAAGTCGGCATTGAACGACGTTGCGCTTCTATAGCGCGGCGAATACCATCCGCCTGAACGAGTTGACTAACATAGACAAAATCTGAAAAAGTCTTTGGTGTGCGGTAACATCTATCCATGTATTTTTTCATCAAAGTGTTACCTTTCGGGTGCTTTTGATGCGCTAACATGACTTCTGATTCTAATTTAAGGTCTTGTGGTTCTGTAAAACTTTCAATCGTTTTCCATTCTGGAAAAGATTGAAAACCATATTCTGAAGCAAAACGGGGTATTTTTTCTTCAAAATGCTCAAATGGTTTTTCATCATGCCACACAAACCAATCGTGGTTATCCCCCTCAGTATAACTCTTGTTATTGTAGCGTCCGAAACGTGGTGAACTTTCATAATAGACCGTTCCGTTAGCGTTTTCATTCACAGCTTTGGGCAATATTTTTTGAAAAAGGTCTTGATATGATTGCCAAATATAAGCTTTTTGGTCAGGATTGAAACGAGGTTGCCAACCCCAATTATTCCATGCTTCATTAATTTCGTTGTTGCCACACCACAATGCCAAACAACTGAAATTGCGCAATCGTTGCACTTGTTCAATGGCTTCAAGGCGCGCATTTTCTAAAAAAGCCTCATCGCCCGGATACATCGCACAGGCGTACATGAAATCCTGCCAAATCAACAATCCTTTTTCATCACATGCTTCATAAAACGCATTGGGTTGATAAATGCCACCGCCCCAAATGCGCAACATATTCATATTGGCACCGATAGCCGCGTCAATTATCCTTGAAATATCTGCTATTTTAACCCTTTCTTCAAAAAAATGTAGCGGAATCATGTTTGAACCTTTGGCAAAAACAGGTACGCCGTTGAGTCTGAAATAAAAACTTTCGCCAATCGCATCTTTTTCTTGCACCAGCTCAATGGTTCGCAAACCATGTTTCATCACTTTTTCATCAGATTGCCCCCCCTCAGTATGCACCTTGATTTTGACATCATATAAGTAAGGTGTGCCTAAATTATGCGTCCACCACAGTCTCGGTGAGCTTATGTTGATGGGTACATGAACGATATTTGAACCAACTGAAAGAGGTATTTTTGTAGAAAAAGTCGAATTACCAAACTGAATATCAACGTTTACAGGGGTTTCTAATACTGATTCTATGGTAATTTGAGCATCTATAATTGCCGTATCAGTTGTTAATTTGACCTGTTTCAGAAAAACATCGGTCACTTTCATATCATCCCATGTCTGTATTTTAGCAGACGTCAAACCACAAGTCACAAACCGCGGTCCCCAATCCCAACCATAATGAAATCCAGCTTTTCGAGTAAAAATTCTTGTATTATCTGGAATTGCAGGCAAATCTGTATAGGCGTTGTTAACTGCTGTTTTCTCCTTAGAAATAGGCGAAGTAAAGTAAATTTTTAGAACATTTCCCTTTGGAAGTATAAAATTACGTACATCAGCTTTCCATGTGCGAAACATATTGTTCCCTTTGATAACCAAAGCATCATTGAGATAGACATCTGCATAAGTATCCAAACCGTTCAAAACCAAATCAACATGTTTAGCCGACAACATATTAATCGTAGCATCAAATTTCTTCTGAAAAATCCAGTCATTGTTCTCCAACCACTGCAAATGGGCTTCATTGTTACGCACAAAAGGGTCTTCAACCAATCCATTTTCAAAAAGACTATTGAGCACTGTATTCGGCAGTTGCGTCTGATACCAATCATTTTTGATATTTTGCCCCAAATCGTCTTTGTTTGGCGACAATTCCATAGCGGATTGGAACGTCCAGCCCTTGTTAATTGAAGTCGTTAGGATATTTTGTGCATTGATTGTTGTTGAAATCATCAAAGTCAGAAGTGTTGCTTTAACAAAGAAATGTCTCATTAAACTGTGCGTATTCGTAAAATATCAATAAATTATCCACTATCCACTTTCAAGTACCCATTAAGATTTATTAACTGATGTTATGCACTAAACAGATTTCGCCCTGTTTTTTGCTTCGCAAAA
>JAYTUR010000778.1:0-1147 GCA_043744475.1 Saprospiraceae bacterium
CTCATGCCACCCGTTGAAACGGACACGACCGTCACTTGTGCGTGGGGTTTGATGTCGTCCGTTGCCGTCTCTTCCGTTTTGGCAGAATGACAAGCGATACCCCCCCTCAGTATCAGGGCAGAAAAAAGGAAAAACCAAGCGTTTTTTCTACCAATTCCAGTAATTATAGGCATTTATTAAAGATTGTTGTTGCGTCTGAATCGTGATAAAATCCTGTTGCAAGGTGGTGAAATCTTTGAGCGTCATGACAAAATTGATAACCGAAATTTGACCACGAATGATTTCTTTTTTGTAAGCCTCTAACAGTTTTTGGTATTCTTGAATTTGCAGATTGAGCGCATTTTGGCGGTCTTGTAAGACTTGTATTTCATTCAAAATCCGCGTTTTGCGGACACTGTTTTGGTTCAAAAAACGCTCTTTGTAAACGTTAGTGGTTTGAATGGCTAAATCGGTTTTGCTGCGATTGATATTTTTTTGACCGCCGTCATACAGCGAAATATTAAAACTGATGCCCGCACTCCAACCAAAGCGTTTGTACACATCTGGAATATAATTGGTATTCAAACCACCATTGGCAAAAGCAGCTATTTGAGGCTTATATTTTAATTCAAAAACATCTTGTGATGCCAATGCATTGAGGCTATCCAAACGGAATTTTTCAACAAATTTTGATTGTAAAGTGTCATTTTTAAGGAAAACACTGTCCAATGCACTCTTTATACTGAGGGGTGGTAAGGTTTTAATCGCCGTGTCTTTGATGCCGCACAATAAGTTTAAATCTAAAAAATCACGCCTATAATTGGTTTGAAAAGTGGTCAAATTGATAATCTGCTTTTGTCTTTCAATATTTAAAAGAATCAAATCAGATTGTTTTGCCAAGGCTGCAACGGCTAATTTTCGGACAATTTCATATTGTTCATCAATCAAAGCGATGATACTTTTGATATACTCGACTTGTTTTAAATCAAAAAGACAGGTGATATATTGGTCTATGACGTTTTTTTCAATATCATGGTAAGTAATTTCAATATTATTTTCGTTTATGCGATTAGCAATTAACAGCTGTGCGGCAATAGGTTTAAACTTTTCGGTCATCCAAAGCGGTTGCGTGTAGTTGAACATTGCTTGCAGGTTACCACCGTTGGTG
>JAYTUR010000779.1:0-4451 GCA_043744475.1 Saprospiraceae bacterium
CAGGTAAACCCGTTTGTATCACCACTATCATCTTATTTTTCGGCTTTTTGGTGATGATTTTTTCTATTCACCCCCCCTCAGTAGTTGTTGGAAAATTGATAGCCGTGACATTGATTACGGCTTTGATGAGTGATTTATTCCTCAATCCGGTATTGTTGCGGTGGTGGATAAAGGAAAAATAGGATTTTTTTATAACTACAACTCTCCAAAAGTTCTAAATTTTGAAGAGTTCAATGACGGTTGGCGAACTATGTAAGTTCGCCGACCGTTTTTTATACCCCTTAGTATCTAATCTTCAAAAATGCCTCTGCTAACTCCAGACCCCGTATTTGCATCTCAATAAACGCCTTTAAATCGGCATAATCGCCTTGTGCATGTTTCAAAAAGGCAGAGGCTTGTCCATAAATAGCAGGTAATATTAGTTTTTTAATACAATAAAATCCATCTAAAAAGTCTTGAATACCGCCCGAAACGATGATTTGTTGACACTTTATATTGTCGCCCAATTCTGCAACGATTTGATTAGTAAAATCCACCATTTCAACGGCAGAATGACCAATGTGCGCCAATGCCCCGTAGATTTTTTGCTGTTCCGTTGCCCCCCTCAGTAATTCGAGCTTTGAAAAACTTGTACCGCCTGCCGCCGCAAAATCAACCGCCGCCAACGGTAATTGCAACAAAGCCTTGATGCTTTCATAACCGAAACCTTGACCAACTTCTTTGACAATCAAAGGACAATCTAAATGGTCAATAAGGGTTTCTATGGTCTCAATTGGTGGCTTTTTAAACCTATCCCCTTCGGGTTGCAACCATTCTTGCATGGGGTTGACGTGAATAATCAAACCATCAGCACGTAGTTTTGTAATCAATTTAGTGATGAGAGCTATTTCGTTCTGTTCAATCAAAACTTCCAACTGTGCAATGCCCAAATTGGCAAACAAGGGCACATCATCGCCCATCAAAGGACGGACGTTAAAATCATCGAAATGCTCATCGGAGTACAGCAATTGCCGACACGAGCCTAAGCCCATACCGAAGCCAAACTCGCCACAAGCCCGCGCCAAATTGCGGTTGATGATGCGCGCCATGTCCGTTCCACCGGTCATACTACTCACCCACATAGGTATTTTGAATGTTTTTTCTAAGAAATTGAACGATTTTAGGCTTCCTTGTTCAGGATGTGCTGAAAAAAGCGGTTCGTAATAAAAACGAGGGTCTAAGGTACTGACTTGAGATTTGAGTGCCAACTCAATGTGGTCACGTTTGCGATTCGTCGCGTTTGGGTCGGTGTCTTTATGGTCTAAGTTATCCAAAGTATTGATTTTTTAATTTAAAAAACGGTTTAAAGCGGCTAATAATTCCTGCGGTTTGTCGGCATGAACCCAATGTCCTGCACCTTCAATGGTTTCTAAAGTCGCATTTGGAAACAAATTAGTGATAAAAGGCAAGTCTCTATCTTCGATATAAGGCGATTCGCTACCTCTTATAAATAATGTGGGCTTCAAAAAAGGCTCGCCAACGGGTGCTTGAAGGATATTCTCATAATTGTCAAACAAATTTTTAAGGTTCATTTTCCATTCAAAAAGCCCCCCCTCTTGCTTTGCTTCGTTCCTCGCAACGCCTCGCAATGACGATAGGGCATCTTCTTCATTGATAGAATTTTTACGTGTTAGGTTTTTCATTAAAAAAAGAACCGTTCCAATATCGCCGTTTAGTTTATCCATTAATATCGTCTCAGCCTCTTTTCTATCAGTCAAAGTTGTCAAATCAATTGCAAAAAGGGCATCAAAGACATTTTGATGTCCATTTTTATACAATTTAGGGGCAATGTCAACAACAACTAATTTCTTAACAATATCAGGATGCGACAAAGCAAACTGCATCGCCAATTTACCGCCCATCGAATGACCGATGAGACGGGTCTCATAAATCCAATGCTCCTGCAGAAATTCAGCCAATGCGTCTGCCATAATTTCATAATCGAACACCCCCTCAGTATGCGGCGACCGCCCATGATTGGGCAAATCGAGTATGAAAACAGTGTATTCTTCTGCCAGTTGTTTGGCTATCGTTTGCCAATTGTCAAGCGTTCCAAACAAACCATGCAGAATAATAAGTGGTTCGCCAGAGCCAAATTCTTTGTAATTAAGTTCCATAAATTTTATCAATGGTTGAGCTGCAAAAATAGGGCGAATTAATGATTTTCTTTTAACGGACTGTTAACGGACTTTAAAATTGCCTTAACCGAAGCCTATTCTTTGCCTTCTTACCTTTGTAGGACATTCACAATTTAAAACTTTCAGAATGAAACATGTAACTACAATTGCCAGTCTTTTGTTTTTTATTTCCCTTTTTTCTATTCAAACAGCTGCCGCTCAGTTGGTAGAAGTGCGCATTGGGGTACCACCACCTCGCCCGCGTGTCGTCGTTGTCGAAAGACCCGTTTGTCCAAGTCCTGACCATGTTTGGGTTGAAGGTCATTATGTCTATGATAACTATTCGCGCAGAGACGTTTGGATACCAGGCCAGTGGGTTTATGTCGCGCCACAATGTCCACCGACACGTTATGAATATGATGACCACCACCACGGACGCGGACGGGACTATGCGCCCGGTCAGAGAAAAAAGAAGAATAAACGCTATTATGATTGAGCACACCAAGGTTAGTTTTTTTAAATTCAAATGAAATAATCTAATTTTTAAAACCTTTAAATTCAATCTTTTATGAAAAAGTTACTCACTTTAATCGCAACGGTTTTGACACTTTCAACCGCATGGTCACAAACCGAATTAAAAATCAACCCTATCGGCGCTTTGTTTTCAAGCCCTGATGTATCAGCCGAGTTTGGCGTTGCCGACAATATTGGTATCGAACCTTATATTGGGGCAAGTTGGTACAACCTTACCGTTGACAACACCAAATATAAATCAAAAGGCTTTGGCTATGGCGTGAATGGCAAATATTACTTTTCGCCTGAAAAAGGCATTGACAAGTTTTACGCGGGGCTCTACCTTCGGGGCGGTTCGAGCAACTTTAAAAGTGACACGAGCAGTGCAAATTTTACCCGCAATCGCTTAAGTCTCGGCTTATCATTGGGCTACAAATGGGTCTCTCGCAACAACGTTGTTTTTGAAATTGGCGCAGGTGTGGGACGCAAACTATTTAGCAAGTACTCAAATGAAAGCGGTTCTGTTGATATTTCCAAAATTCCGCTTCTCAACCTTGATGGCTACTTCAAATTTGCTGTTGGTTATCGCTTTGGTGGCGGCAGTAGTGCCGATACTGGCAAAAAGAAAGTAAAATATTAGTTTAACTTTTAGAACTAAGGATTCCCTACGAAGGACGTAACAGTTTTCGTAGGGTTTTTATTTTCCTAAACTTTAAGCCTATTTTCCTGTTTTAGTATGAAAATAGATTTATGAAAAACATTTTAATTGCAGGAGGAACAGGCTTAATTGGTACAAAAATCAGTCATTTACTGAGGGGGCAAGACTACAATGTGAGGCATCTCAGTCGAATAGCTGACCCCAATGCCGAATTTCCGACTTTTGCTTGGCAACCCGATAAAGGGACTTATGACCTCAAGGCTTTTGATAAAGTGGACGCAATTATCAACCTTGCAGGCGCAGGTATTGTGGATAAACGTTGGACTGCCGCCCGTAAAAAAGTGATTATCGAAAGCCGAACGATGAGCAACGCCTTGATTGCCCATTTTTTAGAAAATGAAAAACATACAGTAAAAGCATACATTTCTGCATCGGCAATTGGTTTTTATGCGGATAGGGGTACGAAATTAATGACAGAAGACGATGTGGCAGGTAAAGGTTTTCTCGCAGAAAGTACCGTGGCGTGGGAAAATGCCATTGAAAAAGTGCGCCAAACGGGTGTCCGTACCGTGGCATTACGCATCGGTATTGTTCTAAGTACTGAGGGGGGGGCATTGCCCGAAATGTTGAAACCTTTTATGGTTCGGACGGGCGTTTATTTTGGCAATGGTGAACAATATATCTCTTGGATACACATTGACGACTTGGCACACATGTTCCAATTTGCGCTTGAAAACGAAAAAATGAATGGTGTTTTCAATGCGGTCGCACCCAAACCTGTGACCAATTATGCGTTTACTCAAGCCATTTCAGAAGCTAAAGGTGGCGGCTATTTATTGATTCCTGCACCCGCTTTCACCCTGCGTTTGGCAATGGGTGCAATGGCAGATACCGTATTAGGCAGCACGAATGTTTCTTCACAAAAAATTGAAAAACAAGGATTTACATTTGAATATACTACAGCTTTAGCCGCATTGAAAAGCCTACTTTAAGCTGTTAGAACTTAGATTTTCAGAAACTGTTTTAAAACCTACTTCTCCCTGTTTCTCGCTTTGCTCGAAAAGTATACTTTAAAGTTTTTTTTAGAGCGAAGCTGTTTTTTGAATAAAAATCTTTGATTTTTA
>JAYTUR010000780.1:0-1141 GCA_043744475.1 Saprospiraceae bacterium
CAGAATCCATCCATATTTTACGCGAAGTAGCGGGTCAGTTTGAGCGTCCAGCTTTGTTGTTTTCGGGTGGTAAAGACTCGATTGTGTTGGCACATTTGGCTTTAAAAGCTTTCCGTCCGGGTAAATTTCCTTTCCCGTTGGTGCACATTGATACGGGTCATAATTTCCAAGAAGTCCTTGATTTTCGTGACAAATTGGCTTTTGAATTTGGTGAAAAACTCATCGTTCGTCAAGTATCGGATTCGATCAAAAAACATCGGTTGCAAGACGCAAAAGGCAAATTTCCAAGCAGAAACGCCCTTCAAACGTATGCTTTACTCGATGTGATTGAGGAATTTGAATTCGACGCATGTATCGGTGGCGCACGTCGGGACGAGGAAAAAGCCCGTGCAAAAGAGCGTATTTTCAGCCACCGCGACGAGTTTGGTCAATGGGATCCCAAAAAACAACGTCCTGAATTGTGGTCAATATATAATGGTAAGTTGGATAAAGGCGAAAACATGCGTTGTTTCCCGATTTCAAACTGGACAGAATTGGACATTTGGAACTATATCAAACGCGAAAACATTGAGCTACCTTCTATTTATTTTGCACACGAGCGCACTTGTGTGATAACAGATGGAGGACAATTATTGGCGGTTACAGAACATATCAGTTTAGATCATCAAGATGAAATCGTTGTTCGCAGCGTCCGTTTCCGCACCGTTGGCGACTCCACTTGTACCGCAGCCGTTGAAAGTGATGCGGCTACATTGGACGATATTATTATAGATATTACTGCCGCAAAAGTGTCAGAACGTGGTGCAACCCGTTTAGATGATAGAATTTCGGAAGCAGGTATGGAAGACCGTAAAAAGAATGGTTATTTCTAATTTGAGAGAAAGGCAGTAAAAGCGTAAAAACATTTTGCAGTAAAAGCGTAAAAGTGCCTCAAATTAATCCCCTCAGTATTTTCAATAAAAAATCAGCTTAAATCGGTTCAATCAGTCAAATCTGTGTTCTATTAAGCTAAAATCGATGATAAAATGGATATTCTAAGATTTATAACATGCGGCAGTGTAGATGATGGTAAATCAACCCTCATTGGGCGTTTATTGTACGATTCACAAGCCGTTTCACTTGATATTTTGAATGCCATAGA
>JAYTUR010000781.1:0-1140 GCA_043744475.1 Saprospiraceae bacterium
AAATGGAGACTCCCGCATCGCTTTATCGCCGCCGTCGAGAATGGCTTCATTGACCACATCCCACACATAAATTTTGCCTTTGTAACGGGTCACGACATCCGTTATGTGCTGTTTCAAACGCGCCAAAAGTTCCTCCTTTGTCACCGTTTTATCGTCTTTTGTAAAGAACCATTTAGGCGTTTGGTTGTGCCAACATAAATTATGCCCCCTCAGTAAAATGCCATTTTTTTGCGCGAAATCAACGATTTTATCGGCTGGCGCCCAATTATATACGTTTTCTTCGGGATGAATCGGACCCATTTTCATCACATTTTCAGCCGTCATGCTGCTGAAGTGTTTTGTGATTAAATTCGCTGATGGCAAATCATCAAATAACCGTGGTGCCACAGCAACGCCGATTGGAAAATAGTTTTTGTAATAATCCTTCAAACCCTTTTCAGGAATGGTTGAAATTTGCTCTTGAGCAAAGAGTTTTATGGCATAAAATAAAACGATGATTAGAAGATAGTTTTTATTTTTCATTTTATAAAGTATTGATAATTAATTACTTTTAATTTTATTAATGTGCTCCGCCACCTCAAGCATCGGTGCCACCCAAATATCCTGTTCATTGTTTTTTAGAAAATGCAACAACTCACTGTGTGCTGTTAAATCCACATTTAAACCATGCTCACCACCAACGCCATGGAACAAAAAGACCAATAATTTACCAGAATCCCTTGCTTTTTTCACCAAATCTACCATTTGTTCGCCCGTTTCGCCATTCATGGCGTAACAATCCACGTTGTAAACATCCACTTCGTTTAGGTCGTGCATTTCATGCCGAACAGCTCTCGCAGCGACAAAATCATTTTTAAGACTATCCATAAAATTTTTGCCACCAATTGTCATATCGCCGCAAGTAAAAGCAAAAGTTCTTTGTTTTTTCCCATCAATGGCTTCCAATAAAATATTCGTTGTACGAATTTCGTCGGTCATGCGTTGCACAGTGTATCTGCTCATATCGCGTTCAGGTGTGAGCCAACTGCGACCTGATTTTAAGCCATCACAAGGATGAAATAAGGTGTGATTGCCCAATTCATGTCCATTTTGTGCTGCTTTTCGCCAATCTTTCAAGCGTTTTTTACAAGCATCGGAATA
>JAYTUR010000782.1:0-4425 GCA_043744475.1 Saprospiraceae bacterium
TCGTTTAGCGATTATTTATGACACTTTTCTTTTGACAAAATATAGATGATAGGCAGTTTTACAGTTGCAACAACATTATTTTCGTCTTGATTTTGAATACTAAAAAAGGCATTGTCGTCGAAGAGTATTTTTAACCGTTTAGTAGTATTTTCAATGCCAATACCGTCTTCATCTGCTTTGTTTACTGAGGGGGGTATGGGGGTTAATTGACCTGTATTTTTGATTTCAACCGTCAAAAAATTGTCCGATAAAAAGCTAAATGCAAACTTAAATTAAAAAAGCATATTACCAAAAGCAAAAAAACAATTGATAATTTCAATCATAAGTGGAGTAAAATTAATCAAGTAATTCATGTCATAAGCCCTCTATTTTTCTACCTTTGGGCGTTTTTATAGAAAATTTTAATTATTAATCCATTACGACTTTAAACAAATGACTGAATTTATTGACTTTTTCTTGCATCTTGATAAACACGTCGAGGCTTTTTTTACGCAATATCAAACGCTTTCTTATTTCCTCGTTTGCCTTGTGCTGTTTTGTGAAACAGGTCTTGTTGTTACCCCATTTTTGCCGGGCGATTCCCTTCTTTTCGCTGTCGGCGCGACGATTGCAAAAATTGGGATTTTACGTCTTGAGATTATGATTCCTTTAATGCTCATTTCCGTTATATTAGGTGATAATGTCAATTATTTTATCGGCAATCGTATTGGCAAAAGATTGTTTGAAACGAATAATGCCATTCTAAAAAAGTTGTTGAAACCTGAATATCTGACAAAGACAGAAGATTTTTATACCAAATACGGTGGTCGAACGGTCATTATGGCGCGTTTTGTACCCATTGTGCGCACATTTGCACCTTTTGTGGCGGGTATTGGTGCAATGAATTTTAGAAAATACATTGGTTATTGTGTTGCAGGAGCTATACTATGGGTTTTGTCTATGACTTTAGCGGGTTATTTTTTAGGACAAATACCTATTATCAAAAATAACTTTGAGATTGTTGTTTTGGCGATTATTTTTATTTCTGTTATGCCTGCTGTGATTCAAGTTATTAAGGAGAAAAGAAAAACGACGTAAGAAATGGTGAATATTTTAATGGCGAATGGTAAATATTCACCATTCGCCATTAAAATATTCACCATTATCTAATACTCACTCCCTGCGCCACCGCCATCAAAATCACCGCCACCATATTTTATATCGCCGTCAGTTTGTGTCGTATGCGCCGCTTGTTGCAATAATTGATTCATCACTAACGATTCAATGAAATTATTTTTGTTGTTTTTAGCCAAATAGACAAAGCCATTTTGCGGCGTTTTTAAGTAATTTATCAGATAAACAGCTAAAGTTAAGACAACGATTCCAGCCAAAGTCAATGCCCACTCAATCGGCATAATAGCAAAATAGTAACGATATGTCATCACGGAAGCCACAATGCCCAAACTACCTAAAATCCATAAAATACGGTCTTTATTTTTAATACCCATAATCAGATAAACCAAGGGCAAGAGAGCCGTTAATGCTGCAAAGAGCATATTATAGGGTCTCGAAATGCTCGTTTCATAATTATTCAAAAGGATTTTGTCAACAACATAATAATTGATTGAACAATAAAGAGCTGCCAGACTTGTTATTTTCAACACTCTAAGACAGTCTTCCCAATAGAATAACACATCATTTTTTAAGGCTGTTTTTGAAAGATAATAAACCAATAGAGACAGGACGCTGCCAATAACAGGTAAAGTCATTAAAGGCAAATGGTTTTCCATTATTAAGGCAATAAATGTATATAATAAGGCATAAAAAGCACCAAAAGCCAATAATGGGTCACCATATCGCAAGGCGGAAAGGCTGATAAAGACAAAGGATAAAAGGCAAATAGTTGAAAAACCATCTAATCCAATAAGGGCTAAACCGCAGACAAAACAAGTAATCGCACCATAACACAAGGCATTGTCGCTGCCTTGCCGATACCAATGCCGTTCTGTAATAAATTTTTCATTTAAAAAAGTTAGAATAATACCTAAAATAAGAATCAATACGCCCCATCCTTTTTCGCCAAAATTACCACCACTTAATAAAAAAGCAATAAGACCGATTGAAAATGATAAACACAAATAAGTAAACAAGAACAAACCCAAACGAATGAACAGGTTGGGTTGATTTATAATGACTGGAAATGCCGTTTTGACTTGCTCATACTGAGGGGGTGTCAAATGGCCTTCATCAAACAATTCCGTTGCTTTATGGTTGATTTGAAGATTGCGGATAGCCGTTTCGTCGTATAATTTGATGTTCATTTTAGTAGTTTTTTAAAGTTTAAAAAGAAGAGGACAATCGCGAAACAAGAGACAACACCATAAAACAACCAACCTTCAAACCCTAAATTAGCTTTTGAAATGAGCTTTGTGAAAGCGATATAACCATAAATAGTTCCCGCCAACAAGAAAAAATAAGATTGTTCGCGACGTGCATACCAAATACCTAAACCGCTAAATAGTAAGCATAACAAGCTATAAAGCGACTTTTCCACAACAAATGCCCCTGAAAGTGTCGCAATACAAGCCAAATTGAAACCGAAATTGAGATAACTGAAAGTGAAATGTGGTTTTATATTTTTGTAATTGAGCAATAAACCGATAGCAATTAAAAAAATGCCAACGACGATGCCTGTTTGTAGCAATTCGATTTGGTGTTTAAAGACATTTTCTTGAAAAATACTGAGGGGGGTAACAGTCAATCCCATCCATGAAACAAAGGCTGTCATTGCCATCGTCAACACGCCTATGTGGTCAAAACGATAAGCACAAAAGAAAAAAAAGATGGCTGGAATCAAAGTCGCAATGCCATACCGTGTCCCAAATATTTGATATTGGAATTGTAAATAACCTTCCAAAATAAGGAAAAGAGAACAACCGAGCAGCAGCACATTGTCCACCAAAGGACGTGTTTCTTGCATTTTATCCAATAAAAAAGGTTGTTTTCGGCGATAAACATACCAACCACACACCATCGTTGCCAAAGCAATGAGACCAATAATCGCTTGATGTCCAATGGTATCAATGTTTTGATAAATCAAAACACCTAAGCCCGTAGTGAGACAAGCGATGCCTGCGAGCAGCAAAGTGTTTATTTCCCAATGGACAGAAATGGGTCGGATTTGCTCATCTTTTTTGAGCGTTTCGGATTGTTCAGATGACAAAATACCTTTTTCAGACAGCCATTCTATTGTTTTAAAGATGGTCATTTTTCGTTTTTAAGTAATTGAATAAATTTATATCATTGATACCACCGACGATGATGTTTAAAACGTCGTCGTCGGTTCAAAGAAATGCTTTTTTGAAGGAAGGCAACGTCCTGTTTTTCGATGCTTGTTCATAAGCAAAAGCCAATCTGATAATTTCACCTTCTTGGTAAGCGGTGCTAAAAAACGATAAACCGACGGGCAAATCATAGACCATACCGCAAGGGACGCTAATGTGCGGATAGCCACTCATAGCTGCGGGAGATGTGAGAAAAACATCGCCCCAACGGTCGCCATAAATGGTATCAATACTGCACGCGGGCCCCATTGTTAGTCCAGTAATGGCATCTAATTTATATTGTTTCAATGCAGTATCAATGATATTTTTTGCACCTGTGTGACTTTTTTCCAATGCTATCAGATATTCTTTTGATTTCAAATCTCCTTTTGCTTCGCATTTTTCAAAGGTTTCTTGTTTGAATGTCGGCATCGTTTTGTCCTCATTTTGCTTATTAAAAGCAATCAAGTCAGTGAGCGATTTCATCGGTGAATTGGCAGTTGACAGATATGTATTGATGCCGTCCTTAAATTCATAAGCCAATACTTCAAACTCTGCATTGCCATGCGCGTTTATCTTTTCCAAGTAGTCAATCTCAATGACTTCTGCGCCTTGTTGTTTCATAACATCAATGGCTTTTTGCAACAAACGATTAAGAAACTGGTTTTCATACTTCTTTTTCTCTATGCCTATTCTCTTGCCTTTCAAACCATTAGGGTCTAAAAACTTGGTGTAATCAGATGCTTTATCTCTGCTTTCTTTGGTCTTTGCATCGGCTTCATCAATGCCCGTCATAACACTTAAAAGTATCGCCGCATCTGTCACTGTCCTTGTCAAAGGGCCTGCGGTGTCCTGCGTATAAGAAATCGGAATAATACCAGAACGACTCAAAAGCCCCACAGTCGGTTTGATACCCACCGCACCATTTACAGAAGCGGGACACGTCACCGAACCATCGGTTTCTGTGCCCACCGCAACAGCACATAAATTGGCAGACACCGCAACGCCCGAACCTGCGCTCGAACCACATGGATTGTGGTCAATGATATAAGGATTTTTCGTTTGACCACCGCGACTACTCCAACCCGAACACGACTTACTGGAGCGGAAATTTGCCCACTCT
>JAYTUR010000783.1:0-4420 GCA_043744475.1 Saprospiraceae bacterium
CAGGCTCAATGAAACTCGGGCAACCTGCGACAAAAATCGAACAAGGTGCCAACTCCTGCCAAATCAACAATTTGGAAATATAAAAACAGAGCGTTATGTCATCAATTCGTTTCTTTAAGTTCCAACACCATTTTCAAGCGACGTCGCACGTTGTTGCGTTTCCGTATGTGTCTAATTCATTCATGCTTTGTTGTATGTGTTGTTGTTGATTGTTTCAACTCAACCTCCTTTGAATGTGAATGACTGGATATTTCTAAAAATAGAAATGGCTTGGGATAGATAAAAAGCTATCAATTTTACTTTACATACTGAGGGGTGCATCGAGACGATGTCGCTATATTTTTTTGTACTTGAAAATCTATAAGTCTTAATAAAAATACTATCTAAATACCAATTAATTATCAAATAGAGAATAAAAAATTATTTTTAAACAACTAAATATCAAGTAATTATGACTAACAATCTTAAATTTGAAACGCTTCAACTTCATGCAGGTCAAGTTGCTGACCCAACAACGAACAGCCGTGCCGTGCCACTTTACCAAACAACAAGTTATGTGTTCAACTCTTCTGAACACGGCGCAAAACTGTTTGGTTTGCAAGAGTTTGGCAACATATACACCCGTATTATGAACCCAACGACGGACGTTTTTGAAAAACGTATGGCAGCTTTGGAAGGCGGTGTAGCGGCTTTGGCGGTGGCTTCTGGGCAAGCGGCGCAGTTCATAGCGTTGAACAATATTTTAGGTGTTGGCGACAATTTTATCTCAACAGCTAATCTGTACGGCGGCACTTATAACCAATTTAAAGTGCAATTCAAACGCATTGGTGTTGAAGCACGTTTTTCGGCAAGTGAAAAAGCAAGCGACTACGCCGCTTTGATTGATGAAAACACGAAGGCGATTTATCTTGAAACGATTGGCAATCCTTCGTTCAGTGTGCCTGATTTTGAAGGCATTGCAGCCGTTGCGAAAGCGCATGATTTGCCTTTAATTGTTGACAATACTTTTGGGGCAGGCGGTTATTTGTTCCGTCCGCTTGAACACGGTGCGCACATCGTTGTTGAATCTGCAACAAAATGGATTGGTGGTCATGGCACGTCTATCGGCGGTATAATTGTTGACGGCGGCACTTACAATTGGGGCAACGGTAAGTTTCCACAATTTTCAGAACCTTCTGATGGCTATCACGGTTTGGTTTTCTCTGATGTTTTTGGTGTAAACGGTCCTTTTGGCAATATTCAGTTCATTATTCGGGCGCGCGTTGAGGGTTTGCGTGATTGGGGTCCTTCGATTTCGCCGTTCAATGCTTTCCTTTTGATTCAAGGTTTGGAGACGTTAAGTCTGCGTGTTGAGCGTACGGTTCAAAATGCACAGGCTTTGGCGGAATGGCTTGAAGCACATCCACAAGTGGCTACTGTTAATTATCCGGGCTTGAAATCGTCGCCAAACCATGCGAATGCATCGAAATACTTGAAACGCGGCTTTGGTGGTGTCTTGAGTTTTGAATTGAAAGGTTCGAAAGAAGCGGCAACAACATTCGTGGATTCACTCGAACTCATCAGCCATTTGGCGAATGTTGGCGATGCAAAAACGTTGATTATTCAACCTGCAGCCACGACGCATCAACAACTTTCAGAAGTTGAACAAGCGGCTTCGGGTGTAACGCCTAATATGTTGCGTATCAGCGCGGGTATTGAGCATATTGACGACATCAAAGCGGATTTGGCGCAAGCGTTTGCGAAAATTTCAGCTTAATTATAGCATAACATCGTCGAAGTTTTAAACTTCGACGATGTTTATTATCAACTAAACGAATCGTCAAAAATGAATAAAATACTGAAAAAGCACGACCATACTGTCCGAAGAACTCCTCGTACTGAGGGAGTCAATTTTTTTAAAAAACAAACGAAACATAAAGAACAACCTTCGACGAGTATGAAGATTTTTAAATACGACGCACCTTTTGAATTGGAAAATGGGGCGGTTTTACCCGAAATTCAAATCGCTTACCACTCGTATGGTACTTTGAATGCTACAAAAGACAATGTGGTGTGGGTTTGTCATGCTTTGACGGGTAATTCGGAGGCAACAGATTGGTGGTCAGGTTTGGTCGGCGAGGGCAAATATTTAGACCCGGCGCAGTATTTTATTGTCTGCGCCAATATGCTCGGTTCGCATTATGGTTCGACGAGTCCGATAAGTATAAATCCCAAAACAGGACATTTTTATGGTCGTGATTTTCCTACTATTTCAATACGTGACGTTGTCAATGGGCATAAAATATTGGCGCAATACCTTGATATCCAACATATTGAGTTAGGTATAGGCGGTTCGATGGGCGGACAACAGGTCTTAGAATGGGCGATTATGCAACCCGATCTTTTTAAGAATATTGCGGTCATTGCTTGCGGTGCAAAAATGAGTCCGTGGGCAATTGCTTTGAACGAAACGCAGCGCATGGCTATTGAAGCAGACCCCTCAGTATCAAAAGAAAATATTGCAAAAATTGACGATTTAGATACATTAATAAGTACAGGTGCAAAAGGCATGGAAGCCGCAAGAGCGATTGGTATGATGAGTTATCGCAGTTACGAAGGCTATAATTTTGCTCAAAAAGATGACCGCGATTTGTTAGATGAATTTAAAGTACAATCGTATCAACGTTATCAAGGACAAAAATTGGCGCAGCGTTTCAATGCTTTGAGCTATTTGTCATTGTCAAAAACGATGGATTCGCACAATGTGGGACGCAATCGTGGTGGTATCGAAATGGCTTTGAAAAACATTAAAACCAATACATTAATTGTTGGTATTCAATCAGATATACTATTTCCGCTGGAGGAACAAATTGCATTGGCTAAAGGAATTCCAGCTGCAACATTAGAGGTCATTCAATCAAAATTTGGGCATGATGGCTTTTTGATTGAGTTTGACCAGATGTTGGCATTGTTAAAGAAGTTTATGAATAAACAGTAAAATTTAAAATCAATTCATTCTTAAATAATTAAAAATCAAATAGTTATGGGATTAAGATTAGGCGATACCGCACCCGATTTTACAATCGAAACAACACAAGGCACGATTAATTTTCACGAATGGCTTGGCTCTTCTTGGGGCTTATTGTTCTCACATCCTGCTGATTTCACGCCCGTTTGTACAACAGAATTGGGCAAAACAGCCTTGTTGAAAGGCGAATTTGAAAAACGCAATGTCAAGGTTTTGGCTGTCAGTGTGGATGATATTGATTCACACAATCGTTGGATTCCAGATATTGAAGAAGTCAACAGTGTCACTATGAACTTCCCGATTATAGCCGATCAAGACCGCAAAGTGGCTGAATTATACGACATGATTCACCCAAATGCGAGCGAAAAAGCGACTGTTCGTTCTGTTTTTGTCATTGGACCTGATAAAAAAATCAAGTTAACATTGACATACCCTGCTTCAACGGGACGTAATTTCCTTGAAATTTTGCGTGTTATTGATTCGTTGCAATTGACGGCAAAGCACTCCGTTGCCACCCCTGCTGATTGGCAAGTTGGTGATGATGTCATTGTCACGTTGAATGTGCCAACAGAAGATATCGAAGCCAAATATGGTGTAGAAGCGGATATTAAAAAACCGTATTTGCGCTATGTGCCGCAGCCTAATTAATGAAAAGTTATTGGTTATTAGAAAATTGGTTATTGGTTTTAACACAACCAATAACCAATTCTCTAATAACCAATAACTAATTTTTTAATAACTAATAACCAATTAATTATCAATGCCTTACGACAATTTTGAAACGAACGCGGTACGCACCCGCGCAGAGCAATCTGATTTTAGAGAACACTCGACCCCGATTTATATGACCTCGAGTTTTACATTTGAAGACGCTGAACAAGCCCGCGCTTTGTTTGCCGATGAAATTCCCGGCAATATATATACACGTTTTTCAAACCCCAATAATTCAGAATTTATTGACAAACTCTGCTTGATGGACGGTGCGGAAGATGGTTTGGCGACGGCATCGGGTATGTCTGCGATTTTTACCTCGATTGCAGGGTTGCTCAAAACGGGTGACCATATCTTAGCGAGCCGTTCGGTTTTTGGTTCGACGCATCAATTATTAACGATGGTTTTTCCAAAATGGGGCATCACTTCCACCTACGCCGACATCAAAAAGCCTGAAGAATGGGAGGCTTTGATTCAGCCAAATACCCGCTTAATTATCCTTGAAACGCCTTCAAATCCAGGACTTGACCTCATAGATTTAGAGTATATCGGAAAATTGGCAAAAAAACACAACATCATTTTGAACGTTGACAACTGTTTTGCTACACCTTATTTGCAGCAACCTATTCAATTTGGGGCAGATTTAGTAACGTATTCAGCTACAAAATTCATTGATGGACAAGGGCGTACAATCGCTGGAGC
>JAYTUR010000784.1:0-4411 GCA_043744475.1 Saprospiraceae bacterium
ATACGCTGCCTCCTCAAAAAATTCCTCCAAATCACGCATTTCGAGCGAAGCGAGAAACAGTGAGTAATATCACTTTATTTATTCCGCCTACTTATCATCTAAAAATAAACAAAATGAAAAAAGAACACTTACTCATCATCGCTTTGTTAACGCTCATCCAAACGTCATTTGCACAACAAAAAATAGGTGCTTTTGACAATCATGAAGACATAGGCACCCCCTCAGTAAAAGGCTCGGCGACTTACAATGCGGACACTCAGGAATACACTATGGAAAGCCAGAGCATCAATATATGGGCAAAATCTGATCAATTTCATTTCCTTTGGAAAAAAATCAAAGGCGATTTTATCATTTCGGCAACCGTCCGTTTCGTCGGAAAAGGCGTTGACCCACATCGCAAAATAGGCATTATGGCGCGCAATGAATTGACACCCAATTCGCCTTATGCCGATGCGTGTGTGCACGGCGTTGACCTCACGTCTTTGCAGTATAGAACAAAAGATACCAGTAATACAGCGCAAGTCGAAGTATCTGTTTTCAACCCAACTAACATTGAATTTCAACGAATTGGCAACAAATTCATCTTTTCGGCGGCAGTTTTTGGTGAAAACTATAAATCGGTTAGTAAAGAAATGGATTTGAATGACGAGGTTTTTGCAGGGCTTTTTATCTGTTCGCACAATGATAAAGTGATGGAAAAAGCGGTTTTCAGCAACGTCCGCATCATCATTCCCGCTGCCAAAGATTTCCGACCCTATCGCGATTATATCGGCAGTCATATCGAAGTGATGGACGTGCAAACAGGGCATCGCAAAATTTTGCACTCTGCGCCCAACTCTTTGCAAGCACCGAATTGGACAAAAGACGGTAAGACCTTGGTTTACAATTCAGACGGACGCATGTATAATTACGATTTGGCGAAAGGAACGATTTCGCCCATGAATACAGGGACGGTCATCAATAATAATAACGACCATGTGATTTCTTTTGACGGTAAAATGATGGCTTTGAGCAACCATGTTGGCGACAAACGGATTTCCACATTATTCGTTTTGCCGATTGGTGGTTCGGATAAACCAACGATGATTACCTCGCCTGATTCGGGACATTCCTACTTGCATACGTGGTCGCCCGATGGTAAAAAGTTGATTTTCACAGGACAACGCAACAAACAATTTGATATATGGCAAGTTGACATCGCTACTAAAAAGGAAACGCAATTGGTCAATACGCCAACGCTTGACGACAGTCCCGAATACACACCCGATGGCAAATGGATTTATTTCAACTCTGTTCGCACAGGTACGATGAAATTGTGGCGCATGAAACCCGATGGCAGTGGTCAAGAACAAATTACTTTTGATGAATACAACGATTGGTTTCCACACATTTCACCCGATGGCAAGTGGATTGTTTATCTCTCATTTCCAAAAGACATCAATCCGACTGACCACCCTTGGTATCAAAAAATATACTTGCGGTTGATGCCCGCTTCGGGCGGCATCGCTCGGAACATCGCCTATATATATGGTGGGCAAGGAACGATTAACGTGCCTTCATGGTCGCCGGATAGTAAAAAAATAGCTTTTGTTAGTAATACGAAATTGTAATAAGTTACTGATGTTACGTACTAAACAGATTTCGCACTGTTTTTTGCTTCGCAAAAAAAGCGTACGCGAAAAGAACCTATCAGACCGAAGTTAATTTTGAATCGTTTACGATTCAAAATTAACTTCGGTCTAAAGAAAAATTTCAAAGCACACATTTCGAGCGAAGCTATGAGCGCATATCGCGCCACCAAGCCAAAGGCATGGGAAACAGTCAGTATTTTGCCGATTCCGTAACATCAGTAAGTTATTGATAATCAAATCTTTACAAAATGTCCCTTTTAAGCATTATTCCTGTAATGCCTTCCGCCAATATTGAAAGAGACGTGGTTTGGTACTTGCAAAAAACAGGTTTTAAAGTCCATTTTTCAGACAGTATGTATGCTGTTCTTTATCGCGAAGACCTTTGTATCCACTTGCAATGGCATGCGGATACACAAAATGATCCTTTACTTGGTGGTTCAGTCATCAGAATTGCGGTTAAAGATGTACAAGCCGTTTTTGAAGAATTTATACTGAGGGGTACTGTGTCCAAAGACGCATTTAAGGCAAATACGCCTTGGGGAACAAATGAGTTTGGTTTTTATGATTTGAATAAAAATGCTATTTTTTTGATGGAAGATATTGCTTAACAAAACGCTTAATATTTATGGAAATCATATTCAAAATACTGTTAATCATTCATATCAGTTGTGGAACTATTGGGCTTTTGATTGGGTCTTACGTCTTATTTGCTAAAAAAGGAGATGCTGTACATAAAAAAACAGGTCGTGTTTTTTTCTATGCAATGGTCATCAATGCCTTTGTATCTCTTGTTTTGGCAAAATTGCACCCTAATCTTTTCTTATTTATTGTCGGTATTTTCAGTTTGTATTTGCTGTTTACTGGCAAGCGGTATTTACAGAAAAAGACCGTTGCCCATGTGCAAACAATGGATTGGATTCTCTTGTGGTTCATGTTCATATTTGGTATCGGATTCGTTGTTTTAGGCATTTATTACATACTTAATGGTGCCAATTTTGGAATAGTACCCATCGTTTTCGGGTTCCTCGGACTTAGGTTTGTTTACAGCGATTATAAAAACTTTACAGGTCAATCAACCATAAAAAATTATTGGTTGACGAATCATATTCAAAGAATGATAGGCAGTTATATTGCAGCAGCAACGGCATTTCTCGTGGTCAACAATACACTTCTGCCAAATGTAGTCGCTTGGCTATTGCCAACAGCGATTTTAGTTCCTTTGATATTCAAATGGAGTAAAAAATATAAAAAAGAGATCCCCTCAGTAAATCCACTTTAAAATATTGATTTTCAATGAATAAGAAGATACAGTTTTTACTTTTTTGCTTTTTGACAATAGCTCAATTGGGCTTTTCGCAAATAAAACTACCGCGTTTGATAAGCGATGGCATGGTATTGCAGCATGGCAAACCGATAAAATTATGGGGTTGGGCTTCCGCTAATGAAGCGATTACGCTGTTGTTCGACAATAAAACTTTCAAAACACAAGCCGATGCTTCTGGAAAATGGGTCATTCCATTGCCTGCACAAAAAGCAGGTGGCAGTTTTGATATGGTTTTCAAAGGCAAAAATGAAGTAAAAGTCAGCGATGTCGTATTCGGCGATGTCTGGCTGTGCAGCGGTCAATCAAATATGGTTTTACCAATGGAACGCGTGAAAGAAAAGTACGGAGATGAGATAGCTGCCGCCAATTACCCCAATATTCGCTTCTTTTTTATTCCAACTTTAACCAATTTGTCTAAAAAACAAGACGATTTCCCTTCGGGAACGTGGAAAAAGGCGAATCCTAAAGACGTTTTAACCTTTTCTGCAATCGCCTATTTTTTTGCTAAAAATATTTATGACACATATAAAATACCGATTGGTCTCATCAATCCAAGCGTTGGCGGCACACCCATTGAAGCATGGATAAGCGAAGAAGGTTTGACCGATTTTGACGATTTAACAAAAACGATTCAAAAAAATAAAGATTCTGTTTATGTTAAATCCCAAGTACCCCCCTCAGTATCCCCGCCAAAATCCAACGATATTGGACTAAAAGAAAAGTGGTTTGACCCCAATTACACGCCCAAAGGTTGGCGCAATATCAACATTCCAGGCTATTGGGAAGACCAGGGTATTAAAGATTTGAACGGTGTTGTGTGGTATCGTAAAGACATTGACGTGACCGCAAGCATGACAGGCGTTGCTGCCAAATTGTTTATGGGGCGCATTGTAGATGCCGATTTTACCTACATAAACGGTGTGCAAGTCGGCAATATCACTTATCAATATCCGCCGAGACGTTACGAAGTACCTGCTAATCTTTTAAAAGTAGGAAAAAACACCATCGTTGTTCGCGTCATCAACACAAGTGGAAAAGGCGGTTTTGTACCCGATAAACCCTATTTTTTAACGGCAAATGCTCAAAATATTGACTTAAAAGGCGATTGGCAGTACAAAGTTGGTGAAGTGTATGAACCCCAGCGTGGCGGTGGTCTTGGCTTTTCTGCACAAAATCAACCCAGTGCTTTGTTCAATGCCATGACAGCTCCCGTTGTACCTTTTGCGATAAAAGGTATTTTGTGGAATCAAGGTGAAAGTAATACGGGCAACCCTGAACCTTATACCAAACTGCTGCCTGCCTTGATAGCTGATTGGCGCAAGCAATGGCAAGACCCCAATCTGCCGTTTTTATACGTCCAATTGGCGAATTTTCAAGATGTCAATTATTTGCCTGCTGAAAGTCCATGGGCAGAATTGCGTGAAGCGCAACGAAAAGCCTTGTCTGTACCGAATAC
>JAYTUR010000785.1:0-1132 GCA_043744475.1 Saprospiraceae bacterium
TCACCATTGCGTTATTATTGGTTCAGGTCCTGCGGGTTATACTGCCGCAATTTATGCTGCTCGAGCAGGTATCAAACCTATTTTATACACAGGACAAGAGCCTGGTGGTCAGTTGATGATTACAAACGATGTCGAGAATTACCCTGGTTATCCTGACGGCATTCATGGTCCCGTTATGATGGAGGACTTTAAAAAACAAGCGGAGCGTTTTGGCACCGATATTCGCTACGAATTGATTAGCAAAGTTGATTTTACAGGTACACCTCACCGCCTTTTTACTGAGGGGGGCATCGAAATCAAAGCCGACGCGGTTATTATTGCAACTGGCGCAAGTGCAAAATGGTTGGGCTTGGAGTCGGAATATCGTTTGCAAAACAAGGGCGTTTCTGCCTGTGCTGTTTGCGACGGTTTTTTCTTCCGAAATCAAGAGGTTGCTATTGTTGGCGGTGGCGATACCGCGGCTGAAGAGTCAACTTACTTAGCTAAACTCTGTAAAAAAGTACATCTCATCGTTCGTCGTGATGAAATGCGTGCTTCGAAAATCATGCAAGAACGCGTTATTAATACGCCCAATCTCATTGTTCATTGGAATACAGAAACGGAAGAGGTTCTTGGTGAAGACGAAGTGACGGGTGTACGTGTGAAAAACAATAAAACTGGCGAGGTGACTGAATTACCCGTTACGGGCTTTTTTGTGGCGATTGGTCATAAGCCTAATACCGATATTTTCAAGGGTTGGTTAACGCTCGACGATACGGGTTATATTATTAACAAAGCGGGTACGTCTTTGACTAATATCGAAGGCGTTTTCGTTTCTGGCGACGCTGCTGATAAGGTCTATCGTCAAGCTGTTACGGCGGCGGGCATGGGTTGCATGGCAGCCTTAGATGCTGAAAGATGGTTGACAGAGAAAGGAATCGTTTAATTGGTTATTACTGGTTGTTGGGGAATTGGTTATTAGTTACTGCTAACTAATAACCAATAACCAATAAAAAGGGTGTATAACAAATTCTCAAAATGAACTATTACTTACTGTTTTTCGCTACGCTCAAAAAGCGTACAAGAATAAATCTATCGGAGCGCGTGTGTTTTTAAAAGAAAAATTGAAAATTTTTCTTTTAAAAACACACGC
>JAYTUR010000786.1:0-4401 GCA_043744475.1 Saprospiraceae bacterium
CCTCAATACTAACACCACTTAAAAACAGTTCATTTATCGTATTCCCACCATCTGAAAGCATTATTTCTGCACCTTGTTGTTTCAAATACAGCTCAATCATGTCGTTATTATGATTCAAAAAGGGCGTAGTCACTTCGTGCCAACCGTTACCGACTTCACGCAAAATTAAACCTTGTTTTATCCACTCTACATAAGAATTTACTAAGTTTTTCATGTGTTAGAAATTAAATTACAATTCTAATATTTTATTGATTTTTAGTTCTTCAATATTGCAATAGTCGAAAAACTTTTTCAACTTATCAAACAAATCGTCTGAAATATCTATGCCTATTTCAGGAAGTACCGTTAAAGGCAAAGCCCATCGAGCCCCATATCCTTCAACATAAAAATGAACATGGTCTTCAAGATAAAAAAAATGGTCAATATATGGCTCAAAAATAGGGTCAGGTGCAGGAGCAGTCGGATTTTTATGACTCCCGCCTAAATCCAAACGACGTAAGCTAAATATTTTATTGTGTCGTAATTGATAAGTTGCTTTATTAATAATCTCATTTCTTCGATTTACATCTGCTTGAAATTTGATGCGCCCAGTTTCATTTTCCAACTCAATTTGAATCCCTTTGCCTTAAAGAGGAAAATCAACTATCGCACTTTTAGCTTGATATTTTCGAAGTTCAAAAAGCTGAATCGCTTCAAATTGAGTTAAATTCATAGTCCATAAATTTTAAATACCCTATAATATTTTCAATTATTTTAGCCGTAAAGCTATTACAATAAATCATTTACTCACTACCTAAAATTCATTTATTTCCGCAAACAAAATCAAAATTTATAAAAAAATTGACGACCATAAAACCGAACACATCAACCCTTTCGTAAATAAGTGCAGAAACCAACCCTAAAACGGTTCTACCCAATTTTTAAACAATAAATTATTAATTTATGAAAAACACATCCAAAAATGCATTAAGGCTCCTCTGTGCAGCCTTAGTGGTTACTACCCTATTTTTCAACACAGGCTGTCGGAGTGAAACGGAACGTAGCAAATATGATATCAACGTCATGGCACTCACAAACGACAACAATCTATTATTGGTCAATGCGGATTTACCTTCGCAAACCATCAAAAAAACCGCAATTACGGGTCTGCGTACCAACGAAAAGATGTTGGGCATTGATTTCCGCCCTTCAACAGGGCAATTATACGGTGTCAGTGATTCAAGCCGTTTGTACGCCATCAATCCACAAACAGGGGCAGCGTTGCAGATTGGCGCGAATCCATTTGTGCCTGCGCTCAGTGGGACTATCGTTGGGTTTGATTTCAATCCAACTGTTGATCGCATTCGGATGGAAACCAATACAGGTCAAAACCTAAGATTGAATCCTGAAACTGGCGCAACGGCGGCTATTGACGGTAATTTGAATCCAGGTACGCCTGCCATTTCGGAAGTAGCTTATGCCAATAACAAAGCAGGTGTAACGACCACAACTTTATTTGCGATTGATGTCAATACCGACAAACTGTATCGTCAAGACCCGCCAAACAACGGTACTTTGGTCGAAATTGGCGCGTTAGGCGTTGATGCAACCGGTGCAGCAGGTTTCGATATTACCAATAATGATTTAGGTTTAGCCGCTTTGCGTGTGAATGGAAAGTCTGAATTATACGTCGTCAATTTGGCAACAGGTAGTGTTTTGAAATTAGGTATTTTCGATTTTAATGCCAATGTCATTGGTTTGACAGTAACAACTGACCCTGTGGCTTATGCGGTTGACAATAATAACAGCCTCGTTATTTTCAATCCATACAATCCTTCACCGATTACAAAACCGATAACGGGTATGCAAGCGGGCGAAATGGTGTTGGGCTTAGATATGCGTCCTGTGAATGGTCAGTTGTATGCTTTGGGTAGCACGAGCCGTTTATATACGATTAATGCGGCTTCTGGTGCGGCAACTGTTGTTGGCACCACACCTTTTACACCGGTTTTGACGGGTACACAATTTGGTTTCGATTTTAATCCAACCGTAGATAGAATTCGGATTGTCAGCAATACAGGTCAAAACCTGCGTGCGCATCCTGAAACGGGCGCTATTGTAGCGATTGATGGTAATATCAATCCAGGTACCCCCTCAGTAACGGCTTCTGCTTATACCAATAATTTCGCGGGTGCAACAACAACAACATTGTACGCCATAGATGCCATGGCTAAGAAGTTATACATGCAAAATCCACCAAATAACGGAACACTTGTATTTGTTGGGGATATAACTGCTGCGATTTCAGATGCCAATGGATTCGATATTGGCAGCACATCTAGCAAAGCGTTTGCTTTATTTGGTGACGAAACAATGGTCAAACTATATCAAGTCAATTTAGGAAACGCACAATTAAGTAGTCCGACAACTGTCAATATGTCGGGTGTTCGTGGCTTTACGATGGGATTGGGTTTTTAACGCAATAATCAAGTTTATATATTTATTACAGCCTTGTTGTTTAGGACAACAGGGCTGTTTTTTTAACACGTTATTTCTTAAACACATAGACACAATAGGAACATAGTTCATTGAAAATCAATAATCTATGTTCCTATTGTGTCTATGTGTTTTTAAAAATTAAGTATTGAAAAATGCTTAACTCAAAAAGTAATTACCCCAAAAGAATACAATCAAATACAGCCATAAAACATCCAAAAACCGCCAATACATCGTCAACAAACGCAAGCGCAATTGTTTAACAGGGTCGCTGAAATAAACCAAAACACTGACGGGTTCTTTCATTCTGACATAAGCCGTATAAAGGAAAATGATGAAAAAAGGCAGTCCACCAACGATATGTAACAAGTGAATAATCGAAATGGCATACACATAGGCTCGCATATTGCCAACACCAATATTGGGATTATTTTCCCACAACATACCCCAACCGACGTATTGTAAACCCATAAAAAGTAATGTCAACAAGAAAGTTCCCCACAACGCTCTTTGATATCCCTCAGTATCATCGGCTAAATAAAAGGCTTTGGCTTTGCGCAAAAACCATGAACTACCTGTTAAAACAAGGGTGTTAAATAAAAAAATGAAGGGGATTTTTATCGGGGCTTCACCCGATTGAAAACGTGAGTAAATATACGCCATTGACAAACCAAAAAATATCATGGTCAAACCTGCCAATAGTAAATACATCATTATCATCCAAGGATGCGTGCCGAGTGAACGAAAATCATTGGTTTGCGAATTCATTTAAACAATAGGTATGCGTTTTTGAAAAATATCAATTGGAAAACAACGAAACGTTAACATTGTTTGAAATTATACAAAAACTTAACTCCGAATTGCTTCAACAGGGTCCATGCGAGATGCACGCAAAGCAGGTATAAACCCTGCAATCACACCCGAAATGACAGCGACAATAAATGTAGTAATGATATTGTAAATTGAAATATACATTTCAAAAGCACTGATCATAGACACCAATTTTAAAACACCCCAAACGGCAATAAGTCCCATAAAACCACCAATAATGCACAAAACGATGGATTCAATCAAGAACTCAAGCAAAATAGCATTTTGTTTTGCGCCTAATGCCTTTTTGATGCCGATGATATTTGTACGTTCTTTAACAGAAACGAACATGATATTCGCCACGCTGAAAATACCGACCAATAAAGCAAAACCGCCGATTATAAAACCAACCACATTCAAAGCCCCAAAAACAATAGATAAAGGTTCAGCAAACATGGTCATGGAGTTCATAGCGAAGTTTTCTTTTTCACTTGGTTTGATACCGCGTTTTTTTCGCATGGTGACAATAATATCATCTTTAAGTCGCTCTTCTGAAATACCTTCTCCAGCCTTAACCTGCAAAGTACCTGCAAAAGGGTGATTGGGTCTGACATTGACAATCGAGCGCGCCAACTCAAAAGAAATAATCGCAGCATTATCATAATTCATGATTTTTATCAAATCTTTTCCCGACTCTTTCAAAACGCCGACAACAATCATCCTTCTACCAAAAACTTTAACTTCTCGTCCAATGGGGTCACCATCTTCACCAAAAAGTATTTGGGCAACTTTGTAGCCTAACACGACGCGTCTGGCACCCGAATGATATTCTTGAGGCGAAAAAAAACGTCCCGAATCAAACTCTAAGTTGTGGAAACTATCGTAATCTTCTGTTACAGCCACGCCAAAAGCGCCTTCAACGCTGTTTTTTAAATGTTTAACGGTTGTTGCACTGATAAATAGAGAATACACCACAGATTGTGCAGTCGTAAGGTTTTCCAACAAACTTTTATAATCCGTAAAATTAGGATTAGGACGACGGGCGTATTTCCAATAGTTTTCTCCCGGGTTTTCGTTCCACGGCATTTTAGAAATATAAATAACGTCATTTCCCAA
>JAYTUR010000787.1:0-4385 GCA_043744475.1 Saprospiraceae bacterium
ACTTAAAAACGTGTTTGATGCCGATACTTTGGCTTATTATGGCGCATTTATCAGCGAAAAAGTAGCCGAATTGAATAAAAATGACAAACCACTTGATGCCAGAGACACTTATGGCAAAGCTTTTTTACAAATTTTCAATCTCTGGCTTCAAGATGACGACATAAAAGAGTTCGTGTTCAGCAAACGACTCGGCAAAATTGCCGCCGATTTGATGCAAACCAATGGCGTGCGTATGTATCACGATCAAGCCTTATTCAAAGAAGGTGGGGGCGGTATTACGCCGTGGCACGCCGACCAATATTATTGGCCCCTCAGTAGCGATAAGACAATTACGGCTTGGATTCCGCTTCAAGCCGTACCGCTTGAAATGGGTCCACTTGAATTTAGTGCAGGCAGTCATGTCATTGTTGAAGGGCGCGAATTGGCAATTGGAGACGATAGTGAAGTCATTATTCAAAAAAAACTACGCGTGACTGATTTCAAACACGTTATCGAACCTTTCGATTTAGGGGAAGTGAGCTTTCATTCAGGTTGGATATTTCATCGTGCTGGTTCGAATCAGACCCATTCAATGCGTAAAGTTATGACTGTTATTTTTATGGATTCGAATATGATTTTGAAACAACCTGAAAATGAGAATCAAATAAACGATTGGCATACGTGGTGTCCGGGTGCAAAGGTTGGTGAGGTGATTGATACACCTTTGAATCCTGTTATTTATCAAAATTAGAACTAAAAATATTATTTATTTATGAAATACGTCTTAAAATTAGAAGACTTGGGTTTATTATTGCTCTTTTCTATCACCTATTTCTATCACTATCAAGGTACTTGGAGTCTGTACTTAGGCTTATTTTTTGTGCCAGATGTATCTTTCGCTTTGTTTTTGATAACCAAAAAATTAGGTGCTATTGCCTATAATGTTTTTCACCACAAGGGGTTAATTGCCTTGACCATCATCATTGGTTTGTTCTTAGAAAATGAAATGGTTATTAAAGTCGGTTTGATATTTATGACACACAGCTGTTTTGATAGAGTCGCAGGTTATGGATTAAAATATTTTGATAGCTTCGACCACACGCATTTAGGGTGGGTTGGAAAAAGTACACATAAGAATCAATGAAAAAAATCATCACTTTCCTTCTTTTTATCAGCAGCATCGCTTACGCGCAAACAAATTCTACCGATAAAAACTATAAAGAACTTTTAGCCTATGCTAATACAGTAAAAGTTGTTGATGCACACGAGCATTTGCTCTCGGCAGAAGACCACGCCAAAAAGTATCTGTCTTTCTACAATTTTTTATCTGACTATGTGAAATGGGATTTACAAGGTGCTGGTGGAATACCTAAAAAGTATATGATTACAACGCCTAAAAACGAACGCGAAGCCATCGAATTATTCAATGCCATAGAGCCGTATTTGCCCTATGTTGAAAATGGTTCTTATATGCTTTCCGTCAAATTTGCCTTGAAACAATTCTTTGGCTACGATAAAATCACAAGAGAGAATTTTCTGGACATTGGCAAACGATTAAATGAAGAAAATACCGTTGAAAACTATCATAAAATCTTAAAAGATGCAAACATTGTAAAGATATTAGAGCAAAGTGTTGAAGGAAACCCTTATGAAAAGGAATTTGTAACGATTACACCATTGGGTTTTCAATTTAAAATGGAAGATAGTTTAACCAAAATGTGTCGGACAAATAAAGCCATGACGCTTAGTGATGTGGTTGATTTTTATGAAACAGAATTGGGAAAAGAAAAAAAACGGGGTTCGGTAGGCATTAAGTTTTTTCCACACGTCTTTATTGAGCCAAACGATACAGTTATAGCTGTTAGACAATTAGAAAACATCAAAAACGGTGCTTCTTTTAACCAACTCTCTACATTAGCACGGTTCATTTATGAAAAACAAATAGACATTGCCGCTAAAAACAAAATGGTTGTTGCCATTCATTTAGGTGTTTGGGGCAATCTAAATGATAAAACACCCTCTATTTTGTTCCCAATCGTTGAAAAACATCCCGATGCTGTATTCGATATTTACCACATGGGTATTCCTTTTATTCGAGAAACCGCTTTTTTGGGAAAAAACTATTCTAATGTTTATCTTAATATGTGTTGGGCGCATTCCGTCAGCGAAAGTATGGTGTTAAACTCCTTAGATGAATGGATTGATATTGTGCCGACTAATAAAATCATTGCTTTTGGTGGCGATGTTATCACTTTACCACAACACGTAGTCGGTATGCTCGAAGTAGCAAAACAAAATATTTGTCGTGGTTTAGCAAGACGCATTGAATGCGACAGATTGGATATGCCGAGTGCAAAACGGATTTTGGCAGATTGGTTTTACAACAATCCTGTTCGGATTTACAATTTATCAAAAGACTAAAACACCCCCTCAGTATTTTTTACTAAACAGCAATTAAAAAAATGAAAAATTGTATCAGTTTCGCCCTTTTCCTCATCATAAACAATATGGGATTTGGGCAAAAAACGCTGCCCGTTTCTCAAAAAGGCGAAATCATTTACCACGTCGTTCAGCGCAGTTTTTATGACAGCAACGGCGATTCACAAGGCGATTTGAATGGTTTACGTCAAAAATTGGGCTATTTGCAAGACTTGGGCATTACCTCTATTTTGTTATTACCTTTGTACGATGCGGATTGTTATCATAATTATTTTGCCAATGATTTTGATAAAATTGATGCCGAATTTGGCAGAATGAAAGACTATTTGGCTCTCGTCAAAGAGGTTCATCGGCGCGGTATGAAAATCCATTTAGATATGGAAACACAATATGTGTCTGAAAAACATCTGTGGTGGCGAGACGCGGTTAACAACTTAAAATCGCCTTATAGCGATTATATTTTATTTGATGATGCGGCACATACAACGCCTTCAACAATGGTTTTTGGCTTGCGTGAATTGTCGAGTTATGACGGTTCAACGATAAAAGTAACCACCGTTAATCTGAAAAACAAAGGTGTTTTAGCGTATAATATAAAGCTATTTTCTTATTTCATTGACCCCAACAAAGATGGTAAATTTGATGACGGTGTAGATGGTTTTCGCCTCGACCATGCGATGGATAATTTAGACGACAAACCGCAATTGACGGGTTTATTTAAAGATTTTTGGACGCCTTTAATCACTCATTTAAAGCAAATTAACCCTAAAATTAAAATTGTCGCCGAACAAGCTGACTGGAAAGATTATGGTTTTGGCTATTTTGAAAAAGCAAAAGTGGATAGGATGTTCGGTTTTGGTTTGCAAGAAGCGATTTTAGCGTTTGACAAACAGCTATTAATCAACAAAGCGGATACGACTTTAAGGCTGTGTCCGCAAGGTAAAGGGCAATTGATTTTCATCGAAAACCACGATATGGATAGGTTTGCTACCTTAGAAAAAAATGTCGAAAAACAGAAAGTAGCGGCTGCTATTCAATTACTTATAGGTGGCATTCCTTCTATATATTACGGTCAAGAAATCGGCATGACGGGCAAAAACGCGACTGTTGGCAGCAACGACGGTAACGGTATTCCTTGCCGCGAGGCTTTCGATTGGTATGCATCGGGCGAAGGAAAAGGAACGGCATTGTGGTATAAAAACACGGGCATTTGGTGGACAAATTCTAATTTTAAAGCCAATGACGGTATTTCATTGGAGGAGCAAATGAAAGACCCGCAGTCTTTGTTTAACTATTATAAACAATTAATTCAGCTTAGACAAAGCCACTCAGCCTTGTCAAATGGTCAATATATGAATGTTAAAAATGATAATAAAAATGTGTTTAGTTTCTTACGAATGTACAGAAATCGTAAAGTATTAGTCGTTGTAAATTTATCAGACGCGTTACAAAAGCCACTATTTCAAGAAGGCTTTAAACAATACCTTTCTTTGTTGGGGAAAAATAAAATTTCTGAAAAAACAATGAATTTACAACCTTACGAAGTGGCGGTTTGGGAGGTGAAATAATACCCTCTCTCCGAAGGAGTCCTATCAGACAGTATTTTGACTAAATAACCATCCATAAAATGAAAAAACAACTGATTTTACTTTTATTTCTATTTAATTTAATCATTTATCAAAGCATGGCAGCTCAAAAAACGGTGAAAATTGCTCTTGCTCAAATCATGTGTATAGACGGTGATAGGTCGGGCAATTTCGTCCGTATTGAAAACGCCATGCTTGAAGCCAAAGAAAAAAAAGCAGAAATCATCGTCTTTCCCGAATCGGCGATTCTGGGTTGGATAAACCCCGAAGCACATACGCGGGCAGCCCCGATTCCGGGTGCGGATGCTGAATGGCTTTGTCAGTTAGCAAAAAAATACAAACTCTATGTCTGTATTGGTTTAGATGAAAAAGAGGGCGATG
>JAYTUR010000788.1:0-1126 GCA_043744475.1 Saprospiraceae bacterium
TGATATTTGAAGATTTTTGTTTTTATAGGAAAAACCCTTTAAACTTATAGCAGTTCGCATTATTTTTGAAAATAAAATTCATAAGAGAAAATGGCTGAAAAACAGATTTCAACCAAACATCTATTGGGCATCAAAGATTTGACACCCGACGATATTCATTACATCTTCGAGACCGCCGACCAGTTTATCGAAGTCATCAATCGCCCTATTAAGAAAGTACCTTCTTTGCGCGACATCACGATTGTCAATCTTTTCTTTGAAAATTCGACTCGTACCCGCATTTCTTTTGAATTAGCAGAAAAACGCTTGTCGGCTGATGTGCTTAATTTTTCAGCTTCCGCTTCTTCGGTTAAAAAAGGCGAAACCCTGCTTGATACCGTCAATAATATATTAGCGATGAAAGTGGATATGGTTGTTATGCGGCATCCTGCACCCGGTGCACCCCATTTTTTGGCTTCAAAAATCAATGCCAACATCATTAATGCAGGTGACGGTACGCACGAACATCCGACTCAGGCGTTGCTCGATGCCTATTCCATTCGCCGTCAATTAGGGTCTGTGGAAGGTAAAAAAGTCGCAATTTTTGGCGATATTTTACATTCACGCGTCGCATTGAGCAATATTTATTGCTTGAAGAAACTCGGTGCAGAAGTAAAAGTATGTGGTCCGCCTACCTTGATACCCAAACATATCGAAAAACTCGGTGTCGGTGTGGAACACGATGTGCGCAAAACTTTGGCCTGGTGCGATGTCGCAAATATTTTGAGAATTCAATTGGAAAGGCAAGACATTAAGTTTTTTCCATCGCTTCGGGAATACTCACAATACTTTGGCATTTCGGGCAAACTCCTTGAAAGCCTCGACAAAGAAATCGTTATTATGCACCCAGGACCGATTAATCGGGGTGTAGAAATCAATTCTGATGTGGCAGATGCGCCCAATTCGATTATTTTGGATCAAGTTGAAAACGGGGTAGCAGTGCGGATGGCAGTGTTATATCTTTTGGCTGCAAGGAGGAATTAAAACAAAAAAAAACCCGCGAGGGTTGCTCACGGGTAACGAAACGAATTTTACAATTCTTTAACCAAAACTTACACACATCTTAATTTTACCAACTATTATGCCA
>JAYTUR010000789.1:0-1126 GCA_043744475.1 Saprospiraceae bacterium
TTGAGAAAACCCTAAACCGATTCCTGCATCAATCACATTGCCCCGCCTTCCATCCTTGAAATTCATCGGGCAAACAGCCAAACGTAACCTTATCGTTGAGGTATTCAGTTTGGCTTCAAATCCTGCTCGTTTCGCTTTGACTTTATATTTATAATCCACAAAACAACCAATTGTGGGTGCAAAACTGGCGATACCTGACCCTTCAGGCGAGGTCACATCTTCGGTTGATGGCAGTGACAAAACGCCAAAACCGAGACTTACGAAAGGTGTAAAAACCAAACGCTCTTCTTCAATCGCCTTGTAACCAATCGTCATCCCCATACTAAATAATCCTGCCGAAGTATCTTTTGCCCAAAAAGCATTTTTATATTTAAAGTCCTTTTTCATGCGAGTGCTTCTAAACTGAACATTGCCACCAACAAACCATTTTCGTTTGTAGAAATTCAAATCACCACCAAAAACCCAAGAAGGTTTGACGAATTTACTGAGGGGGTCATTTAAAGTTGTAAAACCGACCCAAATATCACCCGCTGCATAAACCTTACTCTTGTCCACATATTTTTCCAATTCTGATACTTTTTTACTTTTCAACAAACTATCTGTGCGCATCGCTTCTTTTTTGTACTGCGCCATTTGTTCTTTTTCTAAAACAAAATTCCGAAACCAATCGGGATACACGTTGTATTGTATGGCAAATTTCAAGGTTTTAGGTTGTGGTTGAAAATCAGATATTTTACTTAAAAAACGCATTACTTCAGCATCAATTTCAGGCGTAACGGAGTCAATGACTTGAATATCCATCACTTTACCCACTAAATTGACCGTAAAACCAACCATGCCATCAGGTGCTTTTTCAACCATAAACGCTTTAGTGGGCAACTTAAATTGCTTAAAAAACAAGCTGCGAAAGGCATCAAAACCGCCTGCAAATTCGGTTAAGGAATCATCATAACGCAACTTAGGCGGTGCGATTGAGTCGTAACGTGCGATAGCAAAAATGCCTTCTTGAGCAGTGGTATTTCCAAAATAAGAAAAAAGAATTAATAAAATAAATAAGTGTTTTTTCATTGATATTCAAGTGTTTATGTTTTTTGTCGCGACTAACGACGGCGAGGTTGCGAACCTC
>JAYTUR010000790.1:0-1124 GCA_043744475.1 Saprospiraceae bacterium
TTGCCATAAATTTTAACGGCTAACTCACCTTTGACACCCGAAACAGCTTCTTCCACATTGTCCAAAATGGGTTGGGAATAGTTGTAAATAATGCCTGGAAACTGCGTTAAACGCTGATTCATGGAATCAATCAGCGCTTCTCGGCTCACATGTGGATTCCATTCCTCTTGAGGCAACAGCGATACATTGGCTTGAACAAGGAAAAAACCGGCGGCATCTGTGCCATCGTCGGGTCGTCCCGTTTGTGTCATAACCGATTGCACTTGTGGGAATCCCCTCAGTATTTCGCGCATTTTATCAGAAAAATCGGCGGCTTTATCAAGCGAAATACTCATCGGCATTTGAGCAGTGATGTATAAAGCCCCTTCGTTGAGCTGCGGTAAAAACTCCGTTCCAAGCATTTTGGCTAAGGCAAAGCAGAATATCACAAAGCTGAAAGCAACGACCAAAGCCAATTTTTTAAATTTATAAACTTTGTCGAAAAGAAACAAATAGCCATTTGTCATGCCAATAACAATCGGATTGTGCCGTTCTTTCACGTTTTTGTTCAACAAAACAGCCATGAGCGCAGGTACAAGCGTCAAAGTGAAAATCAAAGCACCGAGTAGGGCAAAACTCAATGTCCAAGCCAAAGGTGAAAACATTTTACCTTCTACTTTTTGGAAAGCAAAAATGGGCATGAGTGCCAAAATGATGATGATTTTAGAGAAAAGTATGGGTTTTGCTAGCGTTCCCGCTGCATTTTTGATAAAACCGAGTTTCGATAAACGGTTAAATTTTTCCATACCGACGCGGTGTGACAGCTCATCGAGTGCCACAAAAACACCTTCAACCATGACTACCGCACCGTCAATGATGATACCGAAGTCAATCGCACCCATGGATAATAAATTTGCCGACATACCTTTCAGCAACAGACAAATGAAGGCAAACAATAATGCAAGCGGGATAATAATCGCCACTATTACTGTAGTTCGCCAATCTGCCATGAAAATCAACACGATGAAGGTGACAAGTAAAACACCTTCAAGTAAGTTATGTGTTACAGTATGTGTCGTAAAATTTATCAATGTTCGACGGTCATAAAACGTTTTCATTTTGACATCGGACGGCAATATAGAGCC
>JAYTUR010000791.1:0-1124 GCA_043744475.1 Saprospiraceae bacterium
TATGCCTTTTATCGAAACTGGAATCGAAGGATTAAAAATTTTTGAACCGCGCATCTTTGGCGATGACCGCGGTTATTTTTTTGAAAGTTACAACTACGACTTGTTCCGTTCGGCGGGCATCAATAATGTTTTTGTACAAGACAATCAAAGCCGTTCGACGCGCGGCGTACTGAGGGGGTTACATTATCAAGTCGGGGCATTCTCTCAAGCAAAATTGGTGCGCTGTATTGAAGGCGAAGTCTTGGATATTGTGGCAGACATACGGGAAGGCTCACCGACTTATGGCAAAACGTTTTCCTGCGTTTTAAGTGCCGAAAACAAGCAGCAGTTGTTCATACCACGTGGTTTTGCGCATGGTTTTATCGTACTTTCTGAAGTAGCAGAGTTCTTTTACAAATGCGATAATTTCTACTCCAAAGAGCACGAAGGCAGTATTATTTACAACGACCCGACTTTTGCGATTGATTGGGGCATGGAAGAATCAGCATTTATATTGTCTGAAAAAGACAAAGTGAATCCTGTTTTTGGTGAGCATCGGCGGTTTTATTAGAGGCTACTTTTATGTTTTTGAATTACTTTTTTTCTACAAAATATTGATCATCAATAAATTACAACTTTTCAAAAGTTTGAAACTTTTCAAAAGTGTTTTCTACAATAAATAATTTATGGAAAAACCAACAATACTCATTACCGGTGCCGCAGGTCAAGTCGGCAATGAGTTCCGATTTTTAGCATTTACACACGGACAATTCAAGTTCATTTATACCGATGTCGAACAATTAGACATTACCAAATTGGGAGAAACATTGCGATTTTTCAAGCGCAATACCCCTCAGTACGTCATCAATTGTGCGGCTTATACAGCCGTTGATAGAGCTGAAACAGACATTGCATTAGCCACCAAAATCAACGTCAATGGGGCTAGAAACCTCGCCAAAGCTTGTCAAGCCACGGGCGCAACTCTGATACAACTTTCGACGGATTACGTCTATCACAACAATCAGAATACACCATTCAAAGAAGGTGACCGCACAAGTCCCAAAGGCGTTTATGCCAAAACCAAACTGCGAGGCGACCTAGCCGCTTTGAAGTTTTGCGAACGGGCGATTGTCATTCGCACGTCT
>JAYTUR010000792.1:0-1123 GCA_043744475.1 Saprospiraceae bacterium
GCGTAAAATGATTGAAAAAAGGCAGCAAACCAACGAGTTGTGGTTCTAAAATTTGAGATGCTTCATCAATGATAACCCGTTGAAAATCAGTGAGTTTCAACAATTCCAACTTGCCCGTCATGGAAGCGACTGTGGCAACAAAAATGCGGTGCTTTTTAATGACCGCAATCAATTCTTTCCGTGTTGTGACGGCATCTATTTTTTTATCTAATAATTGGTTTTGATAATGTGGCGAAGTACCATAACGTGAACCAATGCGCACATAATCATCTTTTATCCATTCTCCTAAACTTTCGATAGCTTCACAAATTTCGTCCACTGCCCTATTGGTATAAGCCAAAAGCAAAATGTTTTCATTCGTATTTTTCATCAAATGACCGACCAAATGTTTCAACATCACACTCGTTTTGCCTGTTCCTGGCGGTCCCCAAAGAAGAAAATAGTCTTGCGAAGCGAGTATTTTCTGTAAAATATGATTCTGCTCTTCCGTCATTTCGGGAATGTGCGCCACATTTTGAGGTTTAGATAAAGCTGGCGGTTGAACCGTCAACAATAAATCACGCTTTCGTTTAGGCGACTTTGCAAACTCAAAAAGACCCCGAAACATACCGTTGTAACTACTGTCGAGCAAATCGTGTTCGACATTCCACGAATCATATTTTTGGAAAATATGTTGATTCAGTTGTCTTGACCGTAACCGCAATGTTATCGTCTCTTTTGTCATCGCCACCAGAGAACATTTGAATATCTGATTTGACAAAAGCCCCCCCTCAGTATTTGGGTATAAAACAACTATATCACCAATCCTAAAATTAGCTAACGCATTGGTTTCCAGTGTTTTTTGAAAAACAATTAATGGATTGTCATCAAGGCTGTGGTTTTCAATAATTGTTAAATGACTGAAAATGGAAAAATTTTGCTCCTTGTCCTCTGCCTTGTCGAGCCACAAAGCCGCCACGCCATTTGCCGTTTCTATATTGTCCTGCCCTATTTTTGAAATCTGATGTTCCCTCGCAATAAAGCTGCTGAATGCTGTGAAATATTGTTTTTCTAAATCAGATAAATCATTATAGGTCTTAGAAAACAACTCAACATCGCGTTTTTCAAACCCTTGCGCTGTTTG
>JAYTUR010000793.1:0-4370 GCA_043744475.1 Saprospiraceae bacterium
GAATTGGATTCAGATGGTTTATTTTTAAATACTGACCCTGGTTTTGATAGTGTAGGTTTTCGACAAGCTTGTGAGGAAGAAAACATGATGCAAATGTCAAACAGCTTCCTTATAAAACATATTGTTTTTTGTGTTTTTTGTATCCTTAATAATATTAAATCGAATTAATATTTTCATGCAGTAAAGATATTTCAAACAATTCTAAAGTAAGACTCTATTAATGATATATTAATAAAATCAATATAATTCTTGGATTTCTTATTTGCCGCGAAAGTATAGTAATTTTTCTTCATTGCTAGAAATCCTTTAGTTACTCAAAAAAATATCCCACCAAAAATTACCACCTTCCACAAAAACTTTACTAACTTCCACTCTTAATTCTTACCACAAGAGGACACGCAATCTATATCAAAACAATTCTTCACAGTCCATTGATAATCAATTTTTTATGATGAAAACGAATCTCATTCTCTTACGCCTCTGCCTTTTGGGCATGATGGCTTTGTCTTTCGCTGCCTGTAAACAAAAACTCACTGCTAAGAAAATGACCAAAAGCATGGCGGCTTATATCTATGCCTATACCTCTGGCACAATTGGTCGTGAACAGCCTGTTCGCATCCGTTTTACGTCTCAAATCGTCAAGCCCGAAGATGTGGGCAAGTCCGTTGACGGCGGCTTGTTTCAGTTGAACCCCTCAGTACAAGGCAATGCAGTTTGGGAAGACCCGCAAACGATACGTTTTACACCCACAGCAGCTTTTGCTTCTGGTCAAACCTACGTAGCTTCGGTGCGTTTGAAGCGCATTTTTAAAAATGTGCCGTCCGATGCCGAAGAATTTCAATTCGATTTTCGCACCCGCGAACTCTATTTTGAAGTCGTCACCGATGGCATTCAACCCGAATCCAATAATGATATGTCTCGTCAAGAATTGGTGGGTGAATTGAACACATCTGACCATGCCGACGATAAAAATGTCGAGTCTGTTTTAGAAGCACGTCAAAATGGTAAATCTCTGAAAATCAATTGGATACATTCACCCGATGGACAGCATCATGCGTTTAGAGTCAAAGAAGTGATGCGGGGTGCAACGGCTTCAAAAGTCGCTTTGTCATGGACCGGAAGTTCTTTGGGGGTTTCTCAAAAAGGTAATTCGGAAGTTGTGATTCCAGCTTTAGGGGAATTTACAGCTATGAATGCACGCCTCGTTCAAGATGCTGAACAATATATAAAAATCAATTTCAGCGACCCCCTCAGTACAACGGGCGATGTGAATGGTTTGATAAAAGTCAATGATTGGTTTGGCAATTTGCGGACAGCGATTGATGGCAACAGCATTTTGGTCTATCCAAGTGACCGCATTACAGGTGAACATGCCCTGTATGTGGACGGCGGCATTGCCAATTTTCAAGGCAAAAAGATGGGGCAATCTGCCACGTTTATGCTAACTTTCTCTGATGTCAAACCACAAGTACGGCTTGTCGGACGGGGTGTTATTATGCCCAGTTCTGATGGTTTGAATTTTCCTTTTGAAGCCATAAATCTAAATTTTGTGGACGTTGAAATCGTCAAAATATTCAATAGTAATATCCTGCAATTTTTACAAACCAATGATTTTGAAGGAGATAGCGAACTGGAACGTGTTGGACGCATCGTCTTACAAAAACGTGTGGCATTGAAAGACCTCAACCCGTCTGCTTCAACTATGAATTGGACACGTTATGGTATTGATTTAGCAGATTTGGTCAAAAAAGACCCGAATGCGATTTATCAAGTCCGTATCGGTTTTAGGCATGGCTACACCAATTATACGTGTACGGGTAGTGGTGTTAAAGACGATTTGAACGGCATGACGATGATGAAAGAGCCGACAAATTTTGCGGACACTGATGAAAATGGTAGTTGGGACGATAAATCAATTTGGCGTTACGATTGGAACGGCGGCGATGCGATAGGTGAATACAATTATCAAGAGCGTCAAAACCCTTGTATGCCTTTTTATTACAATAACGACCATTTTGTAAGACGGAATGTTTTTGCTTCGGATTTGGGTATAATTGCTAAAAAAGGGGCTGATAATTCGATTTTTGTTGCAGTTTCTGACTTGAAAAGTACCTACCCACGTGGTTCAGTTAAGTTAGATATTTATGACTATCAGCAACAACCTTTGGCAACAGGGATTACAAATTCAGATGGCGTGGCTATTTTATCAGATATAAAAGGTAAGCCGTGGGTGGTTGTCGCCACAGTTGGCGACCAAAAAGGTTATCTACCCCTCAGTAATCAGAACGCCTTGAACCTCAGTCGTTTCGATGTGGCGGGTGCTGAAATGCAAAAGGGTTTGAAAGGCTTTTTATATGGTGAACGCGGCGTGTGGCGACCGGGCGATTCTTTGCACCTCAATTTTATGTTGGAAGATAAAGACAATAAATTGCCTGACGATTATCCTATAACATTGGAATTGTACGATCCAAAAGGCACATTACAGCTGCGTCAAACAACGGTTGAAAATGTCAAAAATATCTATCCTTTCCGCGTTGCCACAAGACCCGATGCACCGACTGGTACATGGCGTGCGGACATCAAAGCAGGTGGTGCGACATTCACGCAACCCATTAAAATTGAAACAGTTAAGCCCAACCGTTTGAAAATAAAATTAGATTTTGACAAAAAAGAAGTCGCTGCGGGCGAAGAAAATATCTCTGGCAATCTACAAGTCAACTGGCTGATGGGTACGCCTGCCCGTAATGTCAAAACCCGCATTGAAGCCTCGATGTCGAGCATCAAAACAGAGTTTCCAAAATACAAAGATTTTGTTTTCGACGACCCTTTGCGGAAGTTCAAAAGCGAACCAACTGTTATTTATGATAATAATGTGGATGACAACGGTGCGGCAAAAGTTTATGCCAATTTGCCAAAAGCACAAGGTGCGGCGGGTAAAATGCGCATCGGTTTTAAGATTCGCGCTTTTGAACCTTCGGGCGATTTTTCATCTGACTACCAAACTGTGGATTATTCACCTTATAAAACGTATGTCGGTGTTGCCGTTCCAAAGAATAAAATGGGTGAAAAACGTTTTGATATTGGTAAAAAGAACGTTGTAACGGTGGCTATGGTGGATAAAAGCGGCTTCCCTTTACGGAATCGTTTGGTTGATGTCTCCATTTACCGCGTCGAATGGCGTTGGTGGTGGGAAACAGGCACAGACGATGCTGCACAATTTACGTCTGGTAAAGATATGAAAGCCGTTGTGCAACAAAAAGTCACAACCGATGGTAATGGTATGGCAGAAGTGACGGTCACGCCCGACCGTTGGGGCCGCTATTTTGTTCACGCAGGCGACCCCCTCAGTAGTCACTACACAGGCGATTATTTTTACAGCGGTTATCCGTGGGATGAAGGCGACCAGCAAGCGGGTTTGAGCCGAAATAATGCTGCGATGTTGAGTTTTAATACCTCAAAAGACAAATATGCGGTGGGCGAAACAGTGGAATTAAACATTCCGACACCAGAAAATGGAAAAGCCTTGATTTCAATAGAAAATGGCTCAAAAGTCTTAGAATCGAAGTGGATTAATACCAAAAATGGTATGACGATTTATAGTTTTAAAGCAACAGCTGCCATGTCGCCAACTGTTTATGCTTTTGTAACGCTCATTCAACCGCATAATAATACGAAAAATGACTTGCCGATTCGGATGTACGGCGTTACGGCTGTGAATGTCGAAGACCCGAAAACACGCCTTGAACCCATCGTCAAAATGCCTTCGGATATAAAACCTGAAGAAAAAGTGACGGTTGAAGTACGTGAGAAAAATGGTCGTCCAATGGCTTATACGATTGCATTGGTGGACGAAGGTTTGCTCGATTTGACGCGTTTTGAAACACCGAATCCGTGGAATACTTTTTATGCACGTGAGGCTTTGGGTGTTCAAACTTTTGATGTCTATGATCAAGTTTTAGGAGCGTATGGCGGTCAATTGGAACGGATTTTAAGTATTGGTGGTGACAAAGCGGGCAGACCTAAAAATGCGCAAAGGGCGAATCGTTTCAAGCCCGTTGTCATGTCTTATGGTCCATTTTATTCTTCGGGTTATCCAAAAAAGCATGAAATTTTGATACCTAATTATGTGGGTGCTTTACGTGCAATGGTTGTGGCAACTGATGGCGTGGCGGCTTACGGCAGTGGCGAAGCTACGGCAACAGTCACTAAGCCTTTGATGGTTTTAGCGACTTTACCGCGTGTTTTGACGCAAAAAGAATACTTAAAATTGCCCGTTGATGTCTTTGTGAATGATGCAAAAATCAAAAATGCGACTATTACAGTGACTGAATCAACGGGTTTGGTGCAAGTGGTTGGTAACAAATCGAAAT
>JAYTUR010000794.1:0-17149 GCA_043744475.1 Saprospiraceae bacterium
GCAAAATGGTCACGCTGAAAGACTACAAAAACGCCAACGGCTATATCATCGTTTTCACCTGTAACGGTTGCCCTTACGCACAAGCTTATGAACAACGTATTATTGATTTACACAATAAATATGCCCCGCAAGGCTATCCTGTCATCGCTATCAATCCCAACGACCCAAATTTGGCATCTGCGGACAGCTACGACAAAATGCAAGCGCGCGCAAAGCAGAAAAAATATCCTTATGTATATCTGATTGACGAAAAACAAGATGTTTTCCAAAAATTTGGTGCCACCCGTACACCGCACGTCTTTCTTTTAGACAAAAACAAGGTCGTAAAATACATCGGCGGCATTGACGACAATGCTGATGATGCTTCAGCAGTCACCATAAAGTACGTTGGAAACGCTATTGAAGCACTCAAAATGGGTAAAAATCCTGACCCCAGTTTGACAAAGGCTGTTGGTTGTTCCATAAAAAAGAAACGTGTGTAAAACATTAAATGACAACAATTTATGAAATAAAAAATGCCACGTTTCTAAACGTTGGCATTTTTTATTGTCTATACCCCCCCTCAGTATAAATCCTATTTTTTCATAAAAAGACAAACTAAACACTATTTTTGCCGTAATAAACATCAAACGAAAAGTATGAAAATCATTTTTGTCTCAACATGGTATTCGGAGGGCATGGGCTATCTCGAAAATTGCCTTCCAAAAGCATTGGCTAAATTGGGACATGAAGTGCATCTTATCACTTCGACTGCGCAGGTTTATTACAATCAACCCTATTGGCGCGATACCTACGGCTCATATTTGGGAGAACCCATTGTCGAAGAGCAAACATATATTTCAAACGGCGTAACCATTTATCGTTTTCCTTTCAAAACCATTCGCAAACGCATTCATATTATTGGTTTAACGACCTTGATTAGAAAAATTCAACCCGATATCGTCCATACTTTTAACCATGCTGATTGGGATACACTGCGCATCGTTTTGACTAAATGGTTAATTTCTAAGCCTTTCAAGCTCTTTACGTCAAATCATACCTCCTATTTAGCCCTTTTCCCAACACCACAAGCGCATATTGACTTCAATTGGAAGAAAAGATTGGCTTTTTGGTTAACTTTCACTTTGTCGGGTCATTTTATTTCGCTGTTTACAAAAAAATGTTTTTGCGTCACAACTGATGCCGCAGAGGTGGCTTCAAAATATTTTGGTGTACCCGATGAGCAATTAAAAGTAACAACTTTGGGGGTTGATACGGATATTTTTGCACCAAACGCCGAGAATAGAAAACGTGTCCGCGAGCAATTCGGAGTACAAGACGATGAGGTATTGTGCATCTATACAGGCAAGTTTCTCAAATTGCGTCGCACCGATTTATTAGCCGATGCACTTACAAATTTGCGTAATAAAGAATTAAAAATCAAGGCTTTATTTATTGGCGAAGGTGAAGATGGTACTTTATTACAACATACTGAGGGGGCTATTGTTTTACCTATGCAGCCACATTTGACATTGCCACAATACTATCAAGCAGCGGATATTGCCGTCTGGCCCTTTGGTGAGTCGTCCAGTCAATTAGATGCTGTGGCTACTGGTTTGTGCCTTGTTATGGCAGATGCTTCGGCAACTTACGACCTTGTTGAGTCAACGACCCCGCATGACGAAAAAAGCGCATACCGTCCTAAAATAGTCAGCCGTTTCTGCGAAACCTATCAATTAGAAAGTTTAACTAAAAAGTTAAATGAATTAATTGACCCCTCAGTACGAGCCGTTTTAAGTCAAAAAGGACGCAATGAAATCATCGAAAAATTCAGCTGGGATACCATTGCAAAAAATCGTTTAAAAGATTACAAAAATTAAAATACTGTGTATCAATATTTTATAAACTTATACTATCGTTATATAAAAGGTTGGGGCTTTTTTGGCGACTACAAAACATGGCAATCCGCCACTGATGATTGTGATGGTTACGATGCCGAACCTATTTTAGAGCGAGTTTTAACTGCTGCAAAAGCCGTCAAAAACGACGAAGCAGAGTATGAAAGAGATGGTTTTTTGTTCCATGAAAAGGAAGAAATTGATAATTTGACTATTTGGTTAAATAAAGTTGCTGATGAATATGAACGTTTGAGTGTCCTTGATTTTGGCGGTTCTTTGGCGAGCCTTTATCATCAACACAGCGATTTTTTAAGCCAATTCCCTAATCTAACTTGGTGTGTTGTTGAACAGAAGCATTTTGTGGACATAGGTAAAAAAGAGTTTGAAACAGATACTTTAAAATTTGAATATACAATAGCTGAAGCGGTTCAAAAATATCAACCGAATGTAGTTCTTATGTCAAGCGTTTTACAATATTTAGAAAATTCATATTCAGTTCTTGATGAAATTGTAAAACAAGACATTCCATACCTTTGGATTGACAGAACGCCCTTTTCACAACGTAAAAAAGACTGGATTTTAAAGCAGATTGTTGACCGCCGCGTTTATGAAGCGACATATCCGGTAACCATTTTTAGTTTGCCAAAATTTTTAAATTATATCCAACAACATTATAATATTGTAGCTGAGTTTACTTCACTTGATAAATTTAATCAATTGGATTGCCGATTTTTAGGCTTTTTCTGTGCTTTGAAAAAATAATTGAACATAACCATGCTCCATTTTTGTACACTTTTTGATTCTAATTATTTAGCCCGTGGTTTGGTGACTTACGAGTCATTGATGTCAGTTACTGAGGGGGGCGCACATCTCTATGTTTTTGCTTTTGACGATAAATGTTACGAAGTACTAACAGCTATGCAGTTGCCCAATTTGACAGTAATTTCATTAGCGGATTTTGAAGATGAACAACTTTTAGCCATAAAACCGACTCGTTCAAGGGGCGAATATTGCTGGACTTGTACGAGTTCAACCATTGTTTATTGTATCGAAAAGTACAAATTGCCTCATTGCACATATATAGATGCCGATATGTATTTCTTTCAAAATCCCCAAGTTTTGATAGATGAAAAACCTGCCGATTGCTCCGTCATCATTACCGAACATCGTTATACACCTGCTTATGATAAATCGAAATTGTCAGGAAAATATTGTGTTCAATTTATGTATTTCGATAATACTGAGGGGGGGCTAACGGTCTTGAAATGGTGGCGTGACCGTTGCATCGAGTGGTGCTTCAATCGTTTTGAAGATGGTAAATTTGGCGACCAAAAATACCTTGATGATTGGACAACGCGTTTTAAAGGCGTTCATGTTTTGCAACATTTAGGTGGCGGTTTGGCACCTTGGAATGTTCAGCAATATGATTTTTTAGATACAACAAAAGAAAATTCGACAGTAGCTTCGTTTATTGGCGACCCTATTCCAAGTTTTATTTTAGAATCAAAAAACAATATTTTGGGTTTTATAAAAATGTTATATTCAAACCTTTATGACAACCACTTCTGGTTTTCTAAGCACCAAATAAATTATTTCCCCGCTGTCTTTTTTCATTTCCATGGAGTTAAATTGTATGAAAATGGTGGTGCTGTTTACGCACCTAAAATGTATATTTTGAGTCGTCCGATACGTTCCATTTTTTACGAACCTTATGTGCAGAAAGTAAAAGCAGCGCAACAAAATTTGCTTAGCTTTGACCCCGATTTTGACAAAATAGGCTATTTGTCATCAAAACAATTTCACGAAGACCGACGTAAAGGTTGGTGGGGATTTGTGAAAACAAATGTACTGAACCGCTTTTTAAAAACTCGACTCAATTAAACGATAAACCATTGGCTCATATCATCGAATTACGTAATTTTTCTGACCCGCGTGGTGTACTAAATGTCGCCCAAAATCAGATTCCTTTTGACATCAAACGCGTGTATTGGATTTACGGCGTACCATCCGATGTGCGTCGCGGTGGGCACAGGCATCATAGCTCATCACAAGCCTTAATTTGTATGGGTGGCAGTTGTACTATTTTCAATAATGATGGCGAAAAAGAGCAGATTTTTGTCTTAGATGCACCCCATAAAGTGTTGATAATTGAGCCAAAAGACTGGCATATCATGCACTCTTTTTCTGAAAATGCCACGCTGTTGGTTTTAGCATCTACGCCTTATGATGTCACCGACTATATTGATACGCCGTATCCAAATACCAGTTTTTTAGTGGATTAGGATTAAGTACCCCTCAGTATTTTTCTATTTTTAACTAAAAAGTTAAAACAAAATGCGTCAAGTTGAATACGAAAATTTACATTTTCTGAATCGCCCTTTTTTCGAAGATTACCGTGCTTCGTTCAATGATACTTTAGAACGTGGTTGGTTTATTCTAGGCAAAAACGTTGAAACTTTTGAACAACAATTTGCTGAATACCTCGGTGTCAAATATGTCATTGGCATCGCTTCGGGCTTAGATGCTTTAGAAATTCCTTTAAAATGTTGGGATTTTGAACCACGTTCAGAAATCATAGTGCCTTCAAATACTTATATTGCTACTGTTAATGCCATTATTAACTGTGGACATATCCCTGTTTTTGTTGAACCTGACATCAATACGTATAATATTGATTTTCAAAGAATTGAAGAAAAAATAACGTCAAAAACCAAGGCAATTATGCTCGTTCATCTCTATGGACGGTCATGTGATATGGCAGCAATCATGTCTCTTTGCGATAATTATAACTTGGAACTCGTTGAAGATTGCGCTCAATCACATGGAGCAACTTTTGAGGGTAAAATGACGGGAACTTTCGGCGTGGGTGCATTTAGTTTTTATCCAACAAAAAACTTAGGTGCTTTGGGCGATGCGGGTGCGATAGCGACAAATGACGAAAATTTGTATCGTAAAATTAAAGCATGGCGCAATTATGGCTCAAATATTAAATACAAAAATGAGTATATTGGAGATAATTCGAGGCTCGATGAAATCCAAGCTGGCTTTTTAACTAAAAAGTTAAACCATTTAGATAATATCAATGCACGCAAAAATGAGATTGCACGGTATTACCTCACTCACTTAAAGCCTGATTTTATTTTGCCCACTGTTGATGAGCATCTATATAACGTGTATCACATTTTTCCGATTCGACATCCAAAACGCGATGCGTTGAAAGCCTATCTTTTAGAGCATGGTATAAAAACGGAAATTCATTATCCCACTGCGCCTTGCGACCAAGTGAGCATTCGTAACTGGGCAAAACGGTCAGATGTGACACTTTATGATTCAGATTTCGAGTTGGCGCGTGAGATTCATGCAACTGAATTAAGTTTGCCTATTTCTACAATACATTCAGACGAGGATATTGCTTATATTGTGGAGATTATGAATAAATTTGAAAGTTAAAAATAAGTGATAAAATATTGACAATCAATTATTTATCATTTTAATTTGTTTTATTTGAAAGCTCTTTTCCCATGCGTGTCATAGTTTCTTTGTTTTTCATATTTTTATTCAGATTATCGTTGTTTGGACAACTACCTGATTCATGCCTGCTTGTAGGTGTTTACGCCTTAGAAAAAGTAGAAATGAGTCAGTCTCTTGACTCCAATAGTCGCACTATCCCTTCATTGCGATGGTCATTGTATGAACAATCGGGTTTGGCGGATTCTTTAACGATAGGCGAAGATTTTGCTTTTTCACGTTCGGTTAATTTTCTTCAACATTTTGAAGAAGTCTTGACGGGGCAATTCAGTGTTAAACAAGACAGTCAATTTACTGTATCTATCTCAAAAGGAAGCCTTTATACATTACCTATTTTAGATATAGCTACATTGGACTCAAGCCAATTAGTCATCATTGAAAAGTTCAAAACACGATGGATGAGGCGCACTTTTGTAAAAAAAAGGTAATGACGTTATGTTCGGTGAACTTTGAAAGTTCCCCGAACATTTGACAAACATTTGACAAAATGCGATCTTAGGCACTTAAAGCTTTTAATATATTGCGCTCAATTCGCCCTAAAATATCATCCAAATCAGCTTTGACAAAGGGCTTTCCCGTTATTTTTTCATATAACTCAATATAACGTTCTGAAATTTCGTTGACAAAACTATCGGGCATAATGGGCATGATTTGATTGTCCAAACCCTGAAAACCATGAGCTATCAACCATTCTCTTACAAATTCTTTTGACAATTGGCGTTGTTTTTCACCATTTTTTTGGCGTTCAGCATACCCCTCAGTATAAAAGTAGCGTGAAGAGTCGGGTGTGTGAATTTCGTCAATGACAACGATGCGACCATCGGCTGTTTTGCCAAATTCATATTTGGTGTCCACCAAAATTAAGCCTTGCGCGGCTGCCATTTCCGTACCACGTTGAAAAAGTGAATATGTTAATCGTTCTAATTCAATATAATCGGCTTCATTAACAATACCTTTGGCAAGTATGTCCTCACGGCTGATGTCTTCATCATGACCAACCGACGCCTTTGTTGTGGGTGTAATGATAGGGTTTGGCAAGCGATCATTTTCTATTAAACCCTCTGGCAACGACACTCCGCACAAGACGCGTCCGCCTTGCGCATAAACTCTGGCAGCATGACCCGCTAAATAGCCACGTATGACCATCTCGACCTTAAACGGCGTGCAAGCATAACCAATAGCCACATTCGGGTCGGGCGTTGACACCAACCAATTGGGGCATATATCCTCTGTCGCACGCAAAAAATGGCTTGCAATTTGGTTCAAAACTTGCCCTTTGAAAGGAATCGGTTTTTGTAACACATGGTCAAAAGCCGAAATTCGGTCACTGGCGACCATGATAAGTTTATCCGCAACGGTGTAAACATCACGGACTTTACCCCGATAAAAAGCCATTTGATTGGGCAATTGAAAATTGGTTTGCGCAAGAGCGTTCATATTTTTAGATTTTTAAATTTTGGGTTTTCTAGATTTGAAAAAGGCTAATTTTTAATGTCTTGTTATTAAAAGTCTTAAAAAACTAAAATCATATTTATATTGAGACGCAAAAGTAATAGACGCAACACGTACTTTAAAATAAAAATTGTATGTTAAAAAAATATCTATTTGTAATCCTTTGTTTTACAGTCATTTCATGCCAAGAAAAGACGGAAAAAGATTTTCAAACCTTTGCTTCTAACTTTGTCAAAGAATACAGCGTGCTCTTTCCTGATGAGTCACCCCTCAGTAAAGAGAATGAAAAACTGGCGTATTTAGCCTTGCCTACGGCGACTTATTTTGATTCTGTAAAACAATTTCATCAACGCTTTTCTTCGGAATTAAAGTATTTTGACACTAAAAACCCTGCGTTTCCGTACAATCGTGAAGTGGTTAAAGTTGAGAATATCTTGAAAAATGTCACCAGTTATTTGGCAGACCACAACCATAATCCTTTGTTTTTCAATGTATTACACGGTTTTAAACGCATTTTTGAATCGAATTACGCTGATGATGACTATCGTTTGCAAACGCTTTTCAATAAAATTGACAAAGTACCTTCTTTTTACACGGCTGCAAAAGAACAACTTGTAAAAGCAGATCGTCCTGCCGCTGATGCAGCCGTTGAACAACAAATACAAACTTATCTTTTTTTTGATGAAACTTTGACCGATTTTCTGAACAGTCGGCATCTGATGACCCCTCAGTATTTGGCGCGCATTGATGAAGCAAAATTAGCGGTCAAGGATTATGTAGCCTTTGTGGAAAGTTTTAGAGTTAAAAATGAAGATTAATTAAGTTGTTATTCTTCCAAATCCTCAAAATTAACTCGTTGATAAATTTTATTCAAGGGTAGTTGAAATGGCAAATTTTTAAGCGTTAAAACGGCATCAAGGCTATTCAATTTGCTGCCAACAACCCATTCACCGTCCTTATTTTTGTAAAATTGTTCAACATAAGGTTGATTTTGAGAAACCAAAATGTATTCCTCCAAACTGTCAATATGACGGTACGATTCAAATTTATCAGTCCTATCAAACCGTTCTGTACTTTTTGATAAAACCTCAATGATGAGTGCCGGATTTGTTAAAATATCGAGGTGATGGTCTTCTAAATGTGGCTTACCTTTAACGACTGCACCATCTGAATAAAAATAATCTTTGTCAACAGAATGACTAACTATGCGCATATCGGAAGTGAAAAGTTCATAATTTTCATCATCTGAAATAGCTATAAACAATGTGCCTTGGACATTGCGCACAATTCTATCATGTTTTATAGTTCCCCCTGACATAAGTATGCGTTTGTTTTTAAAAAATTGATATTTACCACCGTCCTCCCGTTGCGTACTGCGTTCTCTTTCAAGATATTGTTCGGCAGTATAGGTTTTCTCCATAACAGCGATTTCCATGTCTTTAATTTTTATATTGAAATGAAAATAATTTTTAAAACAGCCCCCCTCAGTAAAACCGACCTTTCCGAAAGTTTTTCAACTTTCGGAAAGGTGCAGTTAGACCTAACGATTGCCTTCTCTCGCCCTAAACCCAATACCTTTTTTCGTGTATGTGAAATCAGATTTATCGAGTTTAAGATGTTCGACATCTTGCATCGAAATGACATTTAATTCGCGTTCGCTACGCTCCTCTTTTGTCATAGCAGCCAAACGCAAGTTATGCTTATTGATGATATCGGTCACGATTTGACGAATTGTACGTGCATTACCGAAATATTTATCACGATATTCGTGGATAAACGCAAGATAATTCCGCAAATGTTCTTCCGCATCAGCCGCAATGGTTACACTACCATCGTGTAGCATCGAAACCGCAATTTCCATCAGTTCCTCTGGAATATAATCGTCAAACATAAATTTCTTATCAAAACGACTTGACAAACCTGGATTGGCTTTCAAGAAAGTCTCCATATTGTCAGTATAACCTGCCACAAAAACAAAAAACTCGCCGCGATTGTCTTCCATGCGTTTGAGCAATGTTTGAATCGCTTCATCGCCAAAGTCGCCACGACCGCCGCCACCATAACTTGTCAAGGCATAAGCCTCATCAATGAAAAGGACACCGCCGATGGATTCATTGATTTTTTCAGCCGTTTTGATGGCTGTTTGACCGACATAACCCGCCACAAGTCCTTGTCTATCGGTTTCAACCATGTGACCGCGTTCAAGAATACCCAACGATTTATATATTTTTGTCAAAATACGTGCAATAGTCGTTTTGCCTGTCCCCGGATTGCCGACAAAAACGGTATGCAAATAGAAATTGCCCAAAACATCACGCCCCGACTCGCGGTAATAACGCACCAAATTGACCAATTCATTGATTTGGGTTTTGACTTTACTCATACCGATAAGCCGATTCAATTCGTCGAGCGACAATTTGAGCAGTTGCTCGTCAATCGGAATATTCGGCAAAGCCCGTTTGGTTTTCATTTGTATTTTCTCAACATCTTGCGCAGACACCAAAGACAATTCATCTTTTGACAATTCACGCGGGTTGTCCATCGTCATCAAACGCAAACCCATATTAATTTTGGTTTGGTCAAGTACATCATAGGCAAAACGGGCATTGCCGAAAGTACGGTCACGATTCCGATAGGCTTCTGTGATGATTTCATCAACTTGCTTCTTCGCATTTGGGCTTAGAACAATGCCTTTTTTATGCGCAGCGTAGTCTGCAATTTGGGACAATTCCTGCGGCAAATAGTCTTGAAATTCAAAAAAATGCTTGAAACGAGAGCGTAATCCCGGGTTTGAATCAATAAAATGCTTCATTTCCTTCGGATAACCCGCCACAATAACCGCAAGGTCTCCTACCCCATTGCTCATTTCTTTTACCAAAATCTCAACAACTTCACGTCCAAAATCCTTTGTATCGTCTAATGAACGCGCCAATGAATACGCTTCGTCAATAAACAAAACACCACCACGCGCTTTCTCAATCGCTTCTTTAACCTTCGGAGCTGTTTGTCCGATATATTCACCAACAAGGTCAACACGGTCAACTTCATGCACATGCCCCTTTGATAACAAACCCATTTTTTTATAGAGTTTGCCCATCATTTTGGCAACTGTTGTTTTGCCCGTCCCCGGATTTCCAACAAAAACCGAATGGACGTTAATTTGGCTGTCCTCGTCAAAGCCGCGTTCTTTACGAATTTGAAGAAATTGTAGATATTGCGCATGTTCGCGAACTTTTTGCTTGATTTGGTTCAAACCAGTCAATAATTCAAGTTTACTCATAACTTCATCAAATGTCACTTTGTCATGGTCATCAACTTCTTGAACAACGGATGTCACTTGATTGGGCAAGTAAATCGGTTGCGTACCTTCCAAAAATTCATCACTCACTTCGAAAGGTAAGACAGCCAATAGTTTATCCATAAAAACCACTTCACATGTGTAGTGGTCGTTGCGCCACGAACCCTTAACATTAGAACCCCAACCCGCCGTAATCGTCAAATATTCATCTTTCCGTTCGACCCGATGCAACCGCACAATTTGACCTTTCAACTCACGAGCGTTGTTATAAAACTTTGCAAACAACTCGCATTGCCAGCTTTTATTGACGTTCAAATTTTTAAGCGTAATTTCAGCGTATATATAACGTGTCTCTTCACCGTGCAGCTTTCGATAATACAAGCGTTCGGTTTCAGGAATGTCATCATACGGTCCTTCATAGAGTTTGAGGGATTGCATTTCGATATAAGGATTGTCTTCATGTGTCACTTCACGACCGCCATCTTCAATGTAAAAGTATTTAGTCGCTACTTTTTCACCGTCCACATAAGCCTCCCAATAGTAAGTGCCTTTTTTCCAAAATGCGCCCTCTTTTTTGTTGCCCCATCCTTCGCGGACATAAATGACGTTATCGTATTTGCTCACTTTCCGACGAAAAGGGAGGCTACAAAGCTCTGTTCGACCTTTTTTAAGCGAAAAACACTTCAATTCGACCTCGACATCCCAATCGTCAAGGTCAAACATCTTGTTATACAAGGATAATTCGGCGTACATGTAAGCGGATTCATATCGGTCAAACACTTGCCGATACTTCTTTTTGTTGTCCGCTAACCATTCCGTTGAGGCATAAACTTTTAGTTCACGGAATTTGAATTTTCTAAATTCCAGCGATTCATAAACTTCATCGTTATATATCATAATTGTTCGGGTGTTGAGTTTTTATTAAAAAACAGAACTAATTTAACTCATTTTTAGACAAGAAGGTTAATTTTTTTTCGTAATTTTATCCACAATCTAAAAAAAACATGCTTTCATGGCAAATGAATTAGATAATGTCAATTTTTTTGTATTGTTACAATTAATTATTTATTGAATATTTTTAAATCAATCTCAAAATGCACCCCCTCAGTATCCGTACTTCAAATAATATATTTTTTATTAAAATAACAAAATTGACAAGACCTAATTGTCTGAAATTAAAAGCATTAAAACCGTACCATTTCTTTTAAATTTTGAAAAATTGAAACCTTTAAATCACTATTCTCTCAAAACTTTTTACCTTTGGTCATTGTTAATAAAACATAAACGATACTAAAATGAAACGACGCTCATTCATAAAAAACATGCCTTTAATCGCTTCTGCCAGCGCAGCCGTTGTCGGTTGTTCGCCTAAAGTTACTAAAAAGGCTTCTGAAAACTCATTATCTAATAACAAAAATAATAAAACTATTATGGCATTCGAACTTCCCGCACTCGCGTACGCGCCTGCCGCGCTTGAACCACATGTTGACGCTAAAACAATGGAAATCCACCACGACAAGCACCACGCTGCTTATGTCTTAAACTTAAATAACGCTGTTGCTGCCGAAGCCAGTGCACAAGGTAAAAGCCTTGAAGAATTGATGACGAATATCTCTAAATTGCCAACTGCTATCCGCAACAATGGTGGTGGTCACTGGAATCACTCTATGTTTTGGCAAATTATGTCGCCTAACGCAGGTGGCGCACCAAAGGGAGATATTGCCGCAGCAATTGACAGCACATTTGGCAGTTTTGAGAACTTCAAAAAAGAGTTTTCTCAAGCCGCTATGACCCGTTTCGGTTCAGGTTGGGCGTGGTTGAGCGTTGATGCTGGCAAAAAACTCATCGTGAGTTCAACGCCGAATCAGGACAATCCATTGATGGACATTGCTGACAAAAAAGGCACACCTGTTTTAGGTCTTGACGTTTGGGAACATGCTTATTATTTGCATTACCAAAACCGTCGTGCTGACTATGTGGGCGCATTCTTTAATGTGGTCAATTGGGACGAAGTGAATCGTCGTTTCAAAATGGCTCATGGTTAAAATACCTAAGTAAATAAAAACGAAGAGCGTTGTAAGTCAATATCTTACAACGCTTTTCGTTTTTACCCCCCTCAGTATAAATTCATTTTTTTGGTAAAAATTCAACACCACGCATCGGTTTCTCATCGGGACGAATAAAACGTCGACGCGCTTCGGGCAGTAATAAAATAGCTTCCGAATAATAATCTTCCACCAATTTTCTACGCGACAAAGGTTCATAAAAGAGCAATTCATCAATGGCATCTACATCAAACTGCGTTATGCTTTTTTCTTCACAAAACTGTTGGATTGCCCACAACCAAAAAACAGTCAATGTTTCGTGATAACCACTTGATTCTGAATTGATTGTACCAATTGATTCATTGAAACGAATGATGTGTTTTTTCATTTCTGGAAAGGCTTGTTCTTTATAGGTCAGCACCATTTTCAGACCGACGATAAGGTGGGCTTCGTGTGTCCATTCTGATTTTGGTAACGTGCCGTTTTCAAATTGTTGAATGAGGTTTTCTGCTTGTTCTAAAGAAATAGCGTACATAATATTTACAATAATTATTTTAAACATAACATCACCAAAAGCGGTTTACTAATTCTTCTTTTGTTATACCTAAATGTGCAGCAACATCATTCAATATGCTGTTTAGCGTACCAACTTTTAATGGATTATGATTCGGAATGGTAATACTATGCTCAAAAGGTTCGTTAGTCGTTAACCGAATATGAGAACCTTTTTGTCTTACAATGTAATAGCCCAATTTTTTCAAAAGTTGAATGAGCTCTTCAGCCGAAAGGTCGCGCGGAGTTCTCATGAATTTAAATTGTGATTAATTCATCTTTGACAAAATGTAACCGTATGATTTTAGGACAGTTATCATCGTCAAAATGACAAATTGTGGCTTCTCGTATGTTTATTTTAAGCTCATCGAGTGTATCTCCTTCTGTAAAAATACTTTCACCCAAAGCACGAGCAGTATATCCACCTTCTAAGGCTTCTTCAATAAGAAATATTAATTCAATATTCATTTTTTCTATTTTTAACAAAATTAGATGTTTAGAAAGATAAAATTCAATTTTTCTGCAAAAAGTCATAGGACGGAGTATTTCCTCACTTTATAAATCCAACGCCTTCATATAAGTATCCAAATCCTTATCGCCGCGTCCTGACAAATTGACCACAACTACATCCGACTTTTTCAAATCCATATATTTCAACGCTGCAAACGCATGAGCGGATTCGAGTGCAGGAATGATCCCCTCAGTACGAGAGACAAAAGTGGCAAATTCCAAAGCTTCAGCATCGGTGATACTGATGGCTTCGGCGCGACCTGTCATAATCAAATGGGCGTGCATAGGTCCGATGCCTGGATAATCCAAACCCGCAGAAATGGAGTGTGGTTCAACGATTTGACCATCATCGGTTTGCATCAAAATGGTGCGGCAACCGTGGATGACACCGCGCGTACCCAAAACCGACGTGGCAGCCGACCTTCCAGAATGAACGCCCTCGCCCGCTGCTTCTACCGCGACTAATTTTACTGAGGGGTTGTCGATAAAGTGATAAAACGTACCCGCCGCATTTGAGCCGCCGCCCACACATGCCACGACATAATCTGGATTGGGCAAGCCTGTTTGCGCCTTCAATTGCTTCATTATCTCTTCCGAAATGACGGATTGAAACCGCGTCACCATATCGGGATACGGATGCGGACCAATCGCCGAACCGATGATGTAATGCGTATCTTCGGGATTATTAATCCAATCCCGAATCGCTTCATTCGTCGCATCTTTGAGGGTTTGACTGCCCGAAGTCGCAGGGCGCACCTCGGCACCCAACATACGCATCCGCGCCACATTGGGTGCTTGGCGTTTGATGTCGACCGCGCCCATGTACACTATGCATTTGATGCCTTTCAAAGCGCAAACTGTCGCGGTGGCTACGCCGTGTTGCCCCGCCCCTGTTTCAGCGATGATGCGTGTTTTGCCCAAACGTTGCGCGAGTAAAATCTGTCCGACGGTGTTATTGACCTTGTGCGCGCCTGTGTGACACAAATCTTCGCGCTTCAAATATATCTGTGCGCCAAAGTGTTGCGACAACCTTTCGGCAAAATACAAAGGCGTGGGTCTGCCCACAAAATCACGCAGCAATGCCTTGTATTCCTTTTGAAATGCTTTCGATTTCGTGATTTTTAAGTAGTTGCGCCGCAATGTCTCGACGTTGTGGTACAACATTTCGGGAATGTATGCCCCGCCAAATTCGCCATAGTAGCCGTTTTTGTCGGGCATGGCTTGCGATGTTTTTTCTTGTGTTTTGGGTAATTCTAGTACGTCTGTCATATTTGTATTTTGTAATTAATTGATTTTTAATTTTCTTTGAAAAAAAGAAGTCTTCTAATTCCCATATTTCCATTTAATGGGTTTCTCTCTTCAAAAATGTGTACTTTTTCAAAAGGCTTAGTTGCTTGGTAAATTGTATCAATTTTGAGTTTTTCACTTAATCCAAATGTAATCAGTTTAGCCAAAGTATCTACTTGATTTATTTTCTTTCCTTCTTCAAAACGCCAATCAATTTTCTCAACTAATAAACAATTATTGTTTATTAGTTTGCTTTTCGTTTGATTTACGTCTAAACCACTCATCATTTGTGTTGCACTTGCAATTTCGCTTACACCCATCAGTTTACCTTTTTTATAGACCAATAGAAATGCTTTGTACTTCGTCATCCCACAATCATAAGTAATTCTATCTATAACAATACCACAATATTGGGGCGTTTCAAAAACGAGAGAATTAAAATGAAATGTAAAACCGCCAGTTCCGGGTATCCCTTTTTTGTAATAATCTGTTGAATCTTGAAATACATCAAAAAGAGCCATACTATCTAACAATCTAAATTGTAATAGGCTTTGAAAATTTTGATAATTTCGTACAGTCCGAATTGAATCAATGAGATTCGAACCTGCTTCTGGCGTAAAGACTTTATTGTTTTCTAAAACATATCTGTATCTTGAAATGTCAAAAACATTTTGAACTGCTTTATTTTCAATACTTTGTGACTGATTCGACTTGTCTTTACAAGCGACAATATTTATTAAAACCACCAAAACGAACAACCAATTTTTCATTTTCTATGTTTTGAAAGTTAAATCAGCACCCCCTCAGTATCCCTGCAATTTCTCTATAAACCCCTTCAATTTCTCCACATCTTTCAAAGCAGGAGCGATTTCAAATTTAGAATTCAAATCCAAACCATAGAGTTGCGGTATTTGTTCTTGAAGTTGCAAAATGGCTTCAACATCGTTTTCTGTAATGCCACCTGCCAATAAAAAAGGCGTTTTGCCTGTATATTTTTTCAAAATAGACCAATCGAATTTGATACCTGCGCCACCATATTGAGGGGTCTTTGTATCAAACAAAAAATAATCTACAAGCCCTTCGTAGTCGCCTGTTTTATCAAAATCAAATTGGTCGTCAACAGAAAAGGCTTTGATGATTTCTACTTCGACATTGGGCTGAATTTTGTGTTTTTTCCACATCATCAACGCTAAATCATGGACATACAAAGGCGTTTCTGTGCCATGTAATTGCACTGCATTCAGTTCAAATTCAATGATTTTATCTAAAACCATATCCATATCGGCATTGACAAAAACACCTACGCGGGTCAAATCTTCAGGACATGAGCGCAATGTCTCAATCGCATCATGGACAAAACGGGATGATTTTTCATAAAATATAAAACCCATAAAGTGAATGGGTAATGCACCGACTGCGGCAATATTTGCCGATTCACGCATACCGCATACTTTTATTTTTAAAGACATCAGCGTTCTTTTTTATTCACTAACGTCGTCGAAGTTTTAAACTTTGACGACGTTTATTTCTTAGTTTTTGAAATAAAATCCGCTATCGCCGCCGAAGGGTCTTCTGTTTTCATAAACGCTTCGCCAATCAAAAAACCTTCAAAACCGTACCCCCTCAGTAAACCGATGGTTTCAGGCTTAGAAATACCACTTTCCGCGACTTTCACAAAGGAATCGGGTATTTGAGCGGCTAAATTGATGGCATTATCCAATGACACTTCAAAAGTCTTCAAATTGCGGCTGTTGATACCGACGCATGTAATGGCATCGCACAGCTTATCCAAACCTTCATCATCGTGCATTTCTAACAAAACTTCAAGACCTAAGTTGCGGGCAGCCTCCGCTAAAAATTTAATTTCTTCTTTGCGTAAACACTCCGCAATGAGCAAAATAAAATCCGCACCATAAGCCTTGGCTTCAAACAACTGATATTCATCAATGACAAAATCTTTGCGCAACAACGGAATGCCAACCGTCCGTCTCGCCCTTTGCAAATCGCTCAAAGTGCCGCCAAAAAACGGCTCATCGGTCAAAACAGACATAGCGGCGGCTCCCGCCATCGAATACCCTTGTGCGACCTCTGCAACGTCAGAATCTTGACGAATCCAACCCAAAGAGGGGGATTTTCGCTTATGTTCGGCAATGATACCAGAAGAATCCGCCGCTTTCAGAGCTCTTCTGACGGAGTAACAAGGCTCTTTGAAGTAGGGTCTTTGAGTCAAATTACTGAGGGGTTCATTGTCTTTGCGTTGACCAACTTCGATGCGTTTTGAAGCAATAATTGTATTTAAAATATTCATGTTTAATGGATAATGGATAACTGAAAATGGATAATAGGTCGTTAGGGCGAATTATTTTTCTCAATTATTATGAAAAAGAATTGCAAAGTTAAACGCTTAGGTCAAAATTTAGAAGTGAAGTTGAATCAAGTAGCGTTTTACTATAAAAAAACATCTTTTTCACTAATGCAGAGAGCCGCTGCACTAACGCAGAGAACCTTCGTGTTTATTCAATTATGAACTGAATTCAAGAAAAAAAACAGCGATAAGTCCTCCCCAATATTTTTGATTTTTTTAACATGATTTATCAAAG
>JAYTUR010000795.1:0-1119 GCA_043744475.1 Saprospiraceae bacterium
CAAAAATACGCCCATTTTTACGGATAATACTTTGTAAATCAGCATCTTGTAACAATCTCAAAATTTGTTCTGCAAATACCCCCTCAGTATCAGCGAGCAAAATATCTTTTTCAGATGTCGAGCCAATCGCATTGTTCACCCGCGTGGTTGTAATCACCGGCACTTGCATCGCCATCGCTTCCAATATTTTATTTTGCTGCCCAATACCGTGCATCAGTGGCGCGACCAACATGCGAGAAGCCGCATAAGCTTCTCGAATATCATCCACCCAACCGACAACCTTTATGTGTTCATTTGCAAAAGCCCAAATTTCTGCCGTTGGTCGTGCGCCCGCCAATAAAACTGTCACATCGGGCTTGTGGGCTTGCACCAAAGGCACTATTTTTTGGATTAAAAAACGAACGGCTTCCACATTGGAATAATAGCCTAAGTTACCGACAAAACAGATGTCGTATTTTTTTTCTATTGTTTTGTGTTGATTTTGAAAATCAACTATATCAAAAAAATCCGTATCCACACCATTCGGCACAACATGCACTTCGGTTTGGTCGGACACAAAAGGCAAACGGTTTTTGTCCTGTTGCGAAATAATGGTCGAAAAGTCGAACTGTGAAGCGATATAACGTTCATATTTTTGCATCAAACGTGCCTCAATGCGCCAAAAAGGACGAATAAAAAAGGGCGAAATATCGGCTCGACGTTGCGTACCTGCCCCAAAAGCGTCCATAAAGTCAAGCGTTTTGGGCAATGTTTTATGTTCCACGTAAGCACTCATACGGGCGAGATGGCAATGAATATGATTGGGCTGCTCGGTTTCTATGATGCGGTTAATAAAATTTTTAATCGTGAAATCATAGAAATAAGCGACTTGAAAAGGGCGTCGGATACCCCTCAGTATATTGAAGAAAGCGTGTACAAAAACCGAAAATCGGGTGATTCGGAACACAAATATTTTACTACAAAACGCTTTAACTTGTTGATAATCAACCGTTCTGACTTTTTCCTCCGTCAAAGAGACTAAAAGCACTTCATGACCCGCACGATGCAGTTCACGCATCTGATAATAGATGCGCAACTTATCGCCTTTTTCAAGCGGATAGGGAAATCGAGAAGTCAAAA
>JAYTUR010000796.1:0-4350 GCA_043744475.1 Saprospiraceae bacterium
TTGAAAATTTTTCTTTTAAAACACACGCACTCCGATAGATTTATTCTTGTACGCTTTTTGAGCCTAGCGAAAAACAGTGAGTAATCGCTCGTGTTGAGAATTTGTTATACACTCGAAAAAAGGCGACTTCTTATACTGAGAGAGTCGCTTTTTTCATACCTCATACTTATCTACTTCTTCTTAGCCGCTTTTTTAGGTTTTTCGACCGCTACACATGTAAAAACCTGCGTTGCCAGAGGTGCGAGAGTGACACTCAGATATTGCTCTTGACCATGCTTTTCGCCTTCAATTGTTTTCAAATCTCCTTCATTCAGGACATTCGTACCGCCATAGACCGTAGCATCAGTATTTAATATCTCTTGCCATTTCCCTGCTTTATGTGCGCCCAATTCATACCCCCTCAGTACAGACGGGGTCATATTGCACACAACGAGAATATCATTCGAGTCATCATTGCCTTTCCGTAGATAAGCCATAACTGAATTGTTGGCATCGTCGTAAGAAACCCATGAAAAACCGTCGGAATCGAAGGCACGTTCATAAATCGCAGGCTGGTTTTTATTAAACGCATTCAAGTCTTTCACAAGCGTTTGAACGCCTTTATGCATCGGAGAATCGAGCACCCACCAGTCCAATTGACCTTCAAAAGCCCATTCACCGCCTTGTCCAAACTCACAACCCATAAATATTAATCGCGTTCCAGGGTGTGTAAACATATAGCCAAACAACAAACGTAAATTCGCAAATTTCTGCCATTCATCGCCAGGCATACGGGTCAAAAGCGAACCTTTGCCGTACACAACCTCGTCGTGACTGAGGGGGAGCATAAAGTTCTCTGTAAAACCATAGACGATGCTAAAAGTGATTTCGTTTTGATGCCATTTGCGATAAATCGGCTCGCGTTTGAAAAAATTCAAAGTATCGTGCATCCAACCCATCATCCATTTTTGACTGAAACCCAAACCACCCATAAAGGTCGGACGACTCACTCCAGAGAAGGCGGTTGATTCCTCTGCAATCGTTACAGCTGCTGGATAGTTGGCAAAAACCGTTTCGTTAAATTCTTTCAAAAAATCAATCGCTTCTAAATTCTCACGACCGCCAAATTGGTTTGGAATCCATTCGCCTTCGTTGCGACTGTAATCCAGATACAGCATCGAAGCCACCGCATCAACCCTCAAGCCATCTGCATGAAATTTTTCCATCCAAAACAACGCACTTGAAATCAAAAAACAACGTACTTCATTTCTATTATAATTGTAAATCGCTGATTTCCAATCGGGATGATAGCCCAAACGCGGGTCAGCATGTTCATACAGATGCGTACCATCAAAGTCATAAATGCCATGCGCATCCATCGGAAAATGGCTCGGCACCCAGTCTAAAATCACACCAACACCCGCTTTGTGGAAACATTCAACCAAATACATAAAGTCTTGCGGCGTTCCAAAACGGCTTGACGGAGCGAAATATCCCAACGTTTGATAACCCCAAGAAGGCTCATAAGGATGCTCCATAATCGGCATAAACTCGATGTGGGTAAAACCCATTTCGGCAATATACGGCACAAGGTCTTCCGCCATTTCGCGATAGGTCAGTGAGCGATTGCCTTCAAAACCCTTGCGTTTCCAAGAACCCGCATGGATTTCATAAACGGTCATGGGTTGCGGTTTACCTACTTTTTCTAATTGTTTGGCGCGCCATTCGTCGTCTTGCCACTCGTAATCCAAGTCCCAAACGATACTTGCCGTGCGAGGCGGTACTTCCCACATAAAAGCATAAGGGTCTGTTTTTTCTAACAAACGCCCGTCTTGCGACCATATACAATACTTATATGTGTCACCTTTTTTGGCATGGGGTATAAACACCTCCCAAATGCCCGAATCATCCCAACGTGGATTGGCGATATTGGACGTTTTACTCCAATAATTGAAGTTGCCAATGACACTGACTTGTTTGGCATTGGGAGCCCAAACCGCAAACATGACCCCTTCAGTACCGTCATCATCTGTGACAATGTGTGAGCCGAGTTTCTCGTAAGCGCGGAAAAACTTACCTGATTTGAAAAGGCTAATGTCAAAATCTGTAAATAGACTGAATGATTTCATAAGCGTTGGTTGCCGTTATTAAGTTTACATTCTTGTTGATAATAATTGATTATGACAAAAGTAGAAAATTTTATGTGTTATACTGAGGGGGGGCGTTTTTTTTAAAAATTAAAAATTAAAATTAAAAAAAACACGGCAACTGTGCTAACTTTGCGCCCTAATTAAACATCACCAGTTAATTAGACAATATGATTGAATCTCCTTCTCGCAAAGCTGCCGTCCTTATGCTCGCCGATGGGTCAGTTTGGCACGGCAAAGCTGCCGGAAAAATCGGTACTACCACAGGCGAAATCTGCTTTAACACAGGCATGACGGGCTACCAAGAAATTTTCACAGACCCTTCTTATTTTGGTCAAATCCTTGTCACCACCAATGTCCATATCGGTAATTACGGCACTAAAAAAACGGACATTGAATCTGACGAGATGAAAATCGCAGGTTTGATTTGCAAAACATTTAATGTCTCTTACTCGCGTGCACAAGGTGATACGGACATCCAAACCTACTTCACTAACGAAGGCATGGTCGGTATTTCAGACGTTGACACCCGCCAAATCGTCCGTCATATTCGCGACAAAGGGGCGATGAATGCCATTATTTCAAGCGAAATTACGGATTTAGAAGAACTAAAAACACTTCTTGATGCTGTGCCAAGTATGGATGGTTTAGAATTATCTTCTGCTGTAACAACTTCTGAACCTTACTTTATTGGTGATGAAAATGCTAAATTTCGCGTGGCTGCTCTTGATTTTGGCATTAAAAAAGCCATTTTGAAGAATTTTGCAAAACGTGATTGTTATGTTAAAGTATTTCCTGCCAAAACGCCTTTTGCCGACATCGCGGCTTGGAATCCAGATGGCTTTTTCTTATCAAATGGTCCTGGCGACCCGGGTGCAATGGATTATGCTATCAAAACGGTCAAAGATATTTTAAAAACAGAAAAACCTACTTTCGGCATCTGTTTAGGACATCAACTTCTCGCGCTTGCACTTGATGTGCCAACTTACAAAATGCACAATGGGCATCGCGGTATCAATCACCCTGTTTTGAACCTCGTCACAGGTCGTTGCGAAGTCACCAGTCAGAATCATGGTTTCGGCGTTAACCCTGAAGTTGTTCGTTCAAAATCTGATAGCATTGACATTACACATGTCAATTTGAATGATGATACAATTGAAGGTATTCGGGTGAAAGGCAAACCTGCTTTTTCGGTTCAGTATCACCCTGAAGCATCTCCCGGCCCACACGATTCGGAATACTTGTTTGATGATTTTGTAAAACTATTAGTCGAGAACTAATATTGTTTTCTTTATAAAACAATGCGGCTAAGTGTTTGATTTTCAAACATTTAGCCGCTTCTCTTTTCGTTCTAAAGAAAATCTTTCATCGGTCGCTTTTCAAAAAAGCCACTTTCCCCGTCTCAACATCATAAATCGCACCGACAATAAACACTTCGCCACGCTCCTGCATACCCCTCAGAATGGGACTCATAGCGGGAATTTTGCGCAGCGATAACATGAGATGTTCGCGCAAAACGAGGTTGAGCAAATCCTCCCGTTTCCATCGTTTCCAATTCGCATCGCGTTTGATATTGTCAATAGCGGGTTTTAGTTGATAATTGATTGCCGTTTGATTACCCGTCATGTCGTTGTCAACCGCCAATTCGATGAATAAATCCTTCGTTTGCACCAGCACAACAATGACTTTTGAACCAATCCGCACACACGCATTCTCCATGCCCGCCACCATTTCTGTTGTTACAACACTCGCAGGTGAACGCAGAACGAACGCATCACCCAAACCTTGATTGAATAACAATTCGGGGGCTGTGCGTGAATCCGTTCCAGAAAGGATGATGGCAGGTGGGTATTGTCCATTTTTGCCCAAATAATACCGTCGTTCACGTATATTATACCGCTTCATTTGGTTGTCATTGAAGCGTTTATTGCCCTCCTCGAGACGGGTAAGGGCTTCGGCGGGTGTCATTTTTTTTAAATCATTTTTGGTGACAACAGCTGCTTTGAAGGCGCAACTTTGGCATAAAACAATGCCTAAAACAACAATGATACTGAGGGGGTGCATTTTCATAGTTTTTTATTTTTTGTTAAAAAAATTGACGCTATCTACTTTAACGTGAGTTCGGAGATACAATCACGCACTGTTTCTCGCTTCGCTCGAAAGGCGTACGCGTAAGAAATCTATTGGGTTGAGCTTATTTTTGACAGAAAAATTTCCAATTTTT
>JAYTUR010000797.1:0-4349 GCA_043744475.1 Saprospiraceae bacterium
TGGTGGTGCATCCCACATCAATGACCCATTATAAGCCATTGAAGCCGTTGGAAATTGGCGTGGAACGGGTGCCCATGACGACTTTTCAGTGGTTTTCAAGTCATTTCGACTGAAATTAATGCCCCATTGCATCACATCTCTTTTATAACGAATCGACTTGAAGGGAATAGCTGCCTCGAAGACCCATTTACCCGCGTAGTTTTTAACCTTTGAATACCATTTATTGTCCCAACTCAAATCCACACTGCCGCCATTATACATCATACCGTCCCATTGTGCACCCACAGCATTCACACCAAAAGCAAAACCGTTGGTTTGGTCATTAAAGGGGTCAATGAAGACAATAAAATTATCGTTTTTCCCAAAACCAAAATCCCGTTTGAGCGACTCAACCACATAACTACCCTCCATGCCTTCATAACACACCGCCATGATATACACAAAGTCGTCATTGTAGGTCATTCGCACTTCTGTTTTTACAGCCGACAGGCTCGTATCCATCGGTAAGACCATAAAAAAGTCTTTCGCAAGCGGTGCATCTAACCAAGCTTGTTCATCTATCACACCATCTATCTTGATAGGACTTGTCGCTTTTTGAATGGCATATTGAACGTTTGCATTCTTTTTTTGTGCGAAAAGAGGAAAAAAGAAAATTAAGGAAAAGAAATTTAGTAAAAGGAATTTCATCAATCGAGTTGTTTGAATGTATTAAGCCACAAACTTAGAAATTCTCAACGGCTTTCACTTTGTTTGGCGTAACTGTTCGATAAAAGGGAGCAAATTGATGCTTAACGGTGTGAATGATGGCGCATTTTAATGCCTAAATGAATGGTTGATGTTACAAAATAGCCCAGAGATTAGGCAGATTGTACTAATTTAGTAGCAAGTAAATAATAATAAAGTAGCATTTTTGTCACTTACGCAGATTTTTTAAGAAACAGATGCCATCATTTCATTTATTAAGCACAAAAAACATCGATACCCTATACAGTTTCTTCTTGAATCACTCTTGTTTCCTATTGGTTTGCTATAAAAGACATCGATACCCTATACAGTTTCTTCTTGAATCACTCTTGTTTCCTCTTGGTTTGATACCAAAGTCATCAATATCTTGCACCCAAGAGTCGCCCCTACGTGAACAACCAATCGAAAATAACCCTATCTTTGTTCATTATGACGCAAATCCAAAGATATCTCAAAGGCGAACTATCAAATTGGTTTATGATAGCCACGTTCTTATGGAGCGTCTTTCTATTTTCTGGCTATGTCAAAGAAATACAAACGCCGCAACAGACGACGCAAACGGAATATGTATCGAAATATAACACACACAACCCCTTACGTTCGCTATTCTTCGCTAAAGCCTACACCTTATTATATGCACAAAAGCACCCCCTCAGTATAAACGGCTATGACACGCACTTTTTAGTCGTTTTTAACCGATTGATTAAAACAGCATTTGACCAAATCACAAAACAAAGCCTGTTTTTCGCAAACGACAAGCTCTTAGTTTGCCACAAAACAATGCCTAAAAGCTCTGATGACGAGCCTGCACCGCCTTTTTTAGGATAACCTGTCCTATTTCATTTCATGGTTTTTTAAATTTAGAATCATTTGCTTGTTGTTCGACAACAGGCTTAATTCACATATCACACAATGAAAAAATTTAGAAGAGCGATAATGCTATTGAGTTTTGTCTTGCTCATCATTTTAGCATCGTTGGGCATGGGCATTGCGGGTGCCGTGCCGATACCGCAAACCAATAAAAGAAAAGAAGCGATTGTTATTGACGTTGAAGAGGTGGATGAAGAAGATGCAGAAACAGATGTCTCGTTATTGAATATAAAATAGACAAACACGTATCGAATACTTCAAAACAATACCCCCTCAGTAATTTTCGCTTTTACCAACACAAAAGCACTACCTTTCCGAGCCTATTGGTTGTATGCCATTTGGGTTTTAATCACCTCTATTTTGAACGCCATTTTCGATGTTCTTATCAATAGTTTTATTGATAACAAAGTCGGTTTAGCCGAATATTTCCTAAGCAAACCCTTGGCAGCCCAGCTAAAAGAAAATTTGATTGCGCTGTATGCCAATCAACAAATGTTGGCGGCGGGTATTGGCAACAATACATTGCTCCAACACGATAAATTGATTCGCAGTGATCGGATTTATTGGCTTGACCGCAGCCACGACAACCCTTCTGAAATCGCTTTTTTTGAATTGATGGACAGCTTTGTCAGTTATCTCAACAGCACGTGTTATACAGGCATCACGGGTTATGAATTTCATTACGCTTTGTATGAAAAAGGCAGTTTTTACAAGAAACATTTAGACCAATTTAAGAATAATAAAAGCCGCGCCTTTTCGATGATTATGTATTTGAACGCTGATTGGCAAGAAAATGACGGCGGCGAGTTGTGTATTTACCACAATGACTATCAACAATTGATTGCACCCATCAATGGTACTTGTGTTTTCTTTAAAAGCAACGAATTGGAACACGAAGTATTGATGACGCATCAACCGCGATTGAGTATTACGGGTTGGTTGAAGACAGATGGCTAATGGGTTTGGCGTTTTCAAAACCTTTTTTGTATTTTGTCGTCATTTACAAAAGCATCATTAAACAACATCCAAACGTATGAAAAATCTACTTCTTTTCGCCTTGGTATTCACCTTATTTTCTTGTAATAACACGCCAAAAAAACAAGACATGAAACCCATTCACTTGGTCACGCTCGACCCCGGTCATTTCCATGCTGCCCTCGTTCAGAAATCTATGTACGACTCTGTGGATGCCACCGTTCATGTTTATGCACCCGAAGGCGATGATTTGAAACAACATTTGGCACGTATAGACAGCTACAACAAACGGGCAGACAAACCAACGGCTTGGAATGAAGCCACTTATATCGGCAATGACTTTTTTGAGAAAATGATTGCAGAAAAGAAAGGTAATGTCGTTGTCTTGTCGGGCAATAATCGTTTGAAAACGGATTATATCCTCAAATCCTTAGAAAATGGCTTCCATGTTTTGGCAGATAAACCGATGGTTATCAACCAAAAGGGCTTTGAGGAACTCAAACAAGCCTTTGATGTGGCTGCCAAAAACAAAAAATTGCTCTATGACATCATGACGGAGCGTTCCGAAATCACAACCGTGTTGCAACGTGAGTTGTCTATGACCCCCTCAGTATTTGGCACTTTAGAAAAGGGTTCGCCCTCTAATCCTGCCATCACAAAAGAGAGCGTTCATCATTTTTATAAGTTCGTTTCGGGCAATGTGTTGACCCGTCCGTCTTGGTTTATGGATGTTGAACAACAAGGCGAAGGCATCGTTGACGTGATGACGCATTTGGTGGACTTAGTACAATGGGCAAGTTTCCCAAATCAGACCTTAGATTATACAAAAGATATTCAAGTCAATGCCGCCAAACGTTGGGCAACGGATATGACATTAAGTCAATTTAAAACCATTACAAAAACAGATGGTTTCCCCGATTATTTGAAGAAAGCCGTGGTCAAAGACAACATACTACAAGTCTATTGCAATGGTGAAATCAACTATACACTGAGGGGTGTCCACGCCAAAACTTCTGTTATTTGGAACTTCAAAGCACCCGACGGTACGGGCGATACCCATCAAAGCATCATGCGCGGCACAAAAGCCAACCTCGCTATCCGTCAAGGCGCGGCAGAGCAATATCAATCCACTTTGTACATCGAACCCATCAAGAATAACGCTGATTTTGCCATCGCGCTCAAAAGAGCCTTCATTGTTTTACAACAAAAATACCCCGATGTGGCTGTGGAAGCGGTAGGTAAAAACTGGAAAGTCGTCATTCCTGAAAAATACAAAGAAGGTCACGAAGCCCACTTCGCCCGCGTCACTGAACGCTTTTTAGATTATCTCTTGAAAGGCAATATGCCTGAATGGGAAGTGCCGAATATGTTGGCAAAGTATTACACGACGACGAAAGGGTATGAAATGAGTCGGAAGTAAGGTGTTTAGTGTGCCTATCTTTTTTATCATTTATCAGAAACAACGGTATTATGGCAAAAAGATATTGGGTTTATAAAACATTTTTCCAATCTTCGTACCGCCTTTTAAAGGTAAAGGCAAAATAAAAAAAACAAATGTCCAAAATACTGAGCGGGCGTTTCACCAATAACAAATAACCAGTAACGAATAACCAAGCACAAGCACTTCTGTATGAACAGTACAACAAGAATACAACTGTCTGCCATGATGTTCCTCCAATTTTTTGTGTGGGGTGCATGGTACGTCACGATGGGGACTTACCTCACCGAAACATTGAAAGCCACAGGGGTTCAAACAGGTG
>JAYTUR010000798.1:0-4348 GCA_043744475.1 Saprospiraceae bacterium
TTTTTCTTGTACGCTTTTTTTGCGAAGCAAAAAACAGTGCGAAATCTGTTTAGTTGCGTAACATCAGTTATTATCCGTTATCCACTATCCACTTATATATGTCTTTCTGCATGATAGCTTGAACGAACGAGAGGACCACTTTCCACATAATTGAAACCTTTGGAGAGACCGACTTCTTTGTATTCAGCAAACACATCGGGATGGACAAATTCAGCGACTTCGATGTGCATTTTTGTCGGTTGTAAATATTGACCGATCGTCAAAACATCGCAGCCATACGCCACTAAATCGTCCATAATTTTGAACATTTCTTCTTTTTTCTCGCCTAAACCGACCATAACGCCTGATTTTGTGCGTTTGCCAAACTCTTTTGTACGTTTGATTTGTTCAAGGCTGCGCTCGTATTTGGCTTGCGGACGGACTTTGCGATACAATCTTTCGACGGTTTCCATGTTATGAGAAACGACCTCTTGACCACCTGAAATCATACGTTCTAAGGCTTCCCAATTCGATTTAGTATCTGGAATCAAGGTTTCAATCGTTGTTTCAGGGCTTAAACCTTTGACATTGACGACGGTTTGAAACCATATTTCGGCACCTCTGTCTTTCAATTCGTCTCTATTTACTGAGGTCAAAACAGCATGTTTAACACCCATTAATTTGATGGCTTCGGCAACACGGCGGGGTTCATCGGCATCATATTCAGTTGGACGACCTGTTTTAACGGCACAAAAAGAGCAACTGCGTGTACAAACATTGCCCAAAATCATAAAAGTTGCTGTTCCTGCTCCCCAACATTCACCCATGTTTGGACAATGACCACTTTGACAAATGGTATGTAAATTGTAAGTATCAACGAGGGAACGCACTTTTTTGTACTCCTCTCCTATCGGCAATTTCACCCGCAACCAATCAGGGCGCGGTGAACGTTGTGGTTTGGCTTCTGCTATTTGTAATTCAACCATAAATTTTAGTGGATAATGAATAGTGCATAATGGATAATTAAGTGTGGATAGCAATTATCCATTATCAACTATCCATTATCCACTAATAAACTAATTTCTTTTACCTAACTGCAAAGATACATAAAGGTTGAAAAAATAAGGGCGATTCTCCTCTGAAACCATGATGGGCAATTTTTTAGGGAAAATATCTATCATAATACCCGCTTCAACGGCACGCATAAATTCATCAAAAGCACCCCAATCAAGATGCACACCGACTTGTCCATGAATGCCCGGAATCACCTGTGTTTCGGTTATGCCTTTTAGAATACCCGATTTACCTTTAACGCGGAATGGGTCAAGAAAATCAACTTTTGTCGCTTCGGTATATTTAATGGACGTAGTTTTAGCATCCCTTGGTCCACCAACTTCGATATAATAAGGCACCATTAAAGCTGTTGTAAGCCCCCCCGAATAACTCACCGCAAGGGCAACACCGTTCTTAGCAGCTTTTTCAGTGAAGTAACGTTTTGCACCGTAGCCCCCCCTCAGTACAAAAGCAAAATTTTGCTTGCCATAAGTGTATTGACGGAAACTTTGGCTTGGTAAATTGCTGGGTTCAGATGATTTACGCACCTCCTTATGGTGTTTCAATTCACCCAAACCGAATCGAAAATAAGTCGTTTTGTAATAACTTCTAATATCACCCATCAAAAAATTGGCAGCCCAACCATGCGTGTGAATGCGCGCATCGAAAGCCTTCTCTTTGTTATAAATGATACCTTTCGCATCTGTATTTAGACGCGTAGATTGTGCAGCTATCTGAGTTGTCGTCAAAACAACGAGGGCGAATATAAGACGTATCATTTTGGACATATTTATAATGTTGACAAATTAAAACACATTTTGTTCAAATGTACGAGTATTCTTTTAGATTCCAAAATGCAAAATTTAATCACTGATTCAGACTAATTGAAACGATTTGAAATAATTTTCTCTTTTTGACATAAAAAAAATCATTATTAATCAAGTAAATCAGTCCAATCAGTGTTCGAAAAAACTTAATTCAGCATTTTCTCCAATTCTGAATCTAAAGAAAACCCTGCTTTGGCAACCGCTTGAATTTTACCTTGACGGTCAATCAAATACTGTTGCGGAATCGCTTCTACCTTATAAAGTTGTGCCGCTTGACTTTTCCAGTACTTTAAATCACTCACATGATTCGCCCAATTCAGATTATCTTGTTTGATAGCGTCAACCCATTTATCCCTATCTTGATCAAGCGAAACGCTATAAATTTCAAATCCTTTGCTTTTGAAGCGATTATAAGCCGCAACTACTGACGGGTTCGCCCGACGGCAAGGACCGCACCACGAAGCCCAAAAATCGAGCAAAACAACTTTACCTTTCAAATCAGATAATTTCATCACCTTGCCGTCTGGATTTGCCAATGCAATATCAGGTGCAGGTTGACCAACAGCAACAGTGGTCGCTCCTACCGATTCCATAGCAACTTGATTCTGAAAAGTTGTTAATATTCCTGCATAGTCTGTCGCATAACGGCTGCCTGGGAATGATTTTTCAAGTTTTGCAGCAATACTTTTGTGCAAATCAAGATAATCAGGTGAAGCAAAATCTTGAATTTGAAGCGCTAAAAGCATACTTAAAAGCGGGTTTTCAGCCGTTTCAATCGTCGTTTTCACGTTTTCGATAGTCGAAGCACCCGCCGAAAGGTCATTGAAAGTTTTGATATACAATTCCGTATCTGGCGCACCTTTAACCGTATAATTTGTACGTTCCAAAGTCGCCAAATCTGCATCAACTTGCACGGCATTTTCTTTGCCATTCAAAACAAAATTCAATTGTTTTTGACCAATTTTTAAGCGATAAATGCCGCCTTTTGCGGTTTCGGGCATCGCAATTGAGAACGAACCATCGGGCTTAAAGGAGACTTTTTGAATAGGTAAGGCTTGCTTCATCAACACTTCCTCAAACATACCGTCCAAACCTGCGGCATTTTTGACCGTTCCCGAAATAGTGACCCCTTTTTTTTCGGCGCAAGAAGCAAAACACATTATTGTAACACACAATAAGAAAAGATATTTTTTCATGATTTTATTTTTTAATTTTGGACAAATGTAAGGACAATATGGCGTTTTTTGTAGAAAATAGACCCCTCAGTAAATTTTTCGTTTTAAGCATTAATGCACATCATTAAACTCAAAGTAGTACTTGAATTGTTGAAAATTAAAGAAATTTTGCAACAAAACAAGTCTTAAACGTTAGTGTTCAACAAATCAATATGTTGCAAGTCTTGGTTTTTAACTTCATAGTTGTCTTGTCTAAATAAAAAAAACGACCCATCGTTTCTCAATCTTTTCGTACCTGACTTATAAAAAATGCCTTTCTCCTGCAACTCATTTTTGTTTATCCAACCACAAATTTCAATGATTTTTTGACTTTTATGATAACTGCAAAAAACGAGAACATCACAAGGGTATTTTTGCTGCATCACGTAGAAATTATTCACATATTCACCACGTACAAAACTGTTTCTGCCCATCGTTTTAACATCAATGCGCATACCATTGTGGATAATATCAATACCGCCGTCAAAACCCTCTTCTTTTTGAGATAAGTCAGGTTTAACCTTTTTTAAGTGATAATAAACGATGTATTCGCCTATCAAACCCGTGAGTTGTTGCTCGAAAGTACCATCTTCAACACCACGATTGCCTAACGAATGGGACGTTAAAAAGCCTTGACATGCTTCGATTATCCACAGAGAAACCTTGTATTTTTTTGATGTGAACATGTTTTCTCAGTTGGTTAATTTATTCTAAAAATATAATTTAATGCTGAATAATTATTCTTTGAAAGATTTGAAACTCCAAATACCTTGTTATATAAAGAATGAGAAAGGTATTTATTTATCATACTCATTCCGACGGTTTAACAAATACATAGATTTAATTGCTTTATACCCCCCTCAGTATATTTTGATTTTAAAAGAAAAAGAGATTAAAATAGGCAAAACCTAAATTCAATCTCTTTTTTATTTCTAAACTCAAACAATCAAAAGAGTCATTAATTCTCATTCATAATATCGCCGAGTAAATTGTCATAAGTTTTTTTCCAGATGATGATATTTCCCCAATCTTCCCCAAAAATGTTTACTTGTTCACCTTTAACACGTCCTATTTTAGAGAAATCAATACCTAATTCTGTCATAAATGCTTCAAAATCAGTCGTTTCTGTTTGTTTAATAGATACAACAACACGGCTTTGGCTTTCACCAAATAAATACGCATCTGAACGTACCCCCTCAGTATTTTTCGGGTTTTCAAGCTCAAAACCTAAGTTACGCGCCATACCCGACTACATCAAAGTAACAAATAATCCAC
>JAYTUR010000799.1:0-1113 GCA_043744475.1 Saprospiraceae bacterium
AAGACTTCATCAAATGGGCTTTCTCTAAGAAATATAAACAACGCGCACCAAAAGTGAAAGGTTGTGATTGAACATTTTATGATTGATAGTTGTATTTTATCCATCATGAAACAAAAAGAAATGAAATCACTGAATGAAATCACGCTAACTTCACGCGCACAAATTATATCACGTCACATACCACTACACAATTCATTACACGTATCAGTTGTTATTGCATGAAAACCGCGTCAACTGATTATCAAGTTATGCATACTTGCGAATTTCTCACATTTTGGACAATTAAACATTTTTCAATTGATATATATTATACTTCGTCTTTGTGTGTTGCATGAGAAATATGTTGTGTTCAAATGCCTATCCGATGATGTATTACGCATACTATGACTACTAATACCCCGCAAGTTAGCAAATGACTGCGGGCGCGACACAATTAGCACGAGCAAACGCTTGAAGGTCATCCAGAGTGTGCACCATTGCCCTTTGCCTTGCTACCGTGCAAGGGAATGCATTGAACCCGCGCCGAAAGGGTGTTTCAAGTTGCAACTCGTGAGCCTGTTTGTTTGATACCAGTGCCGTCACGTCAAACAGTGTAGGTTACACAGTAGCGATGTGCAAAGTTTTGAGCGAGGGGTAGCGCAACTTGAGGGGTTTTGAGGGGCTGACAATCAGTTTTCAACTTGACGGCTTTTGAAGTTGATGGGTTGTGCATTTGGTGATATACCTAAATGATTATTGGGGATTTGAAAAAAATATAGTCATGATGTAGATCGAACTATTTTTAGAGATAAAATCACTCGGTAGTGATATTATCAAAAATCGAACGAGGAGTGCGTTTTGGCGAAAACTGCATGAGCGCGCGTGATGGCGGTAACTGCATGAGCGGGCGTGTTGGCGGTAACTGCATGACAGCGCGTTTTGGCGATTACTGCTCAACAGCGCGTCTTGGCGAAAACCATGCATCCGGAACGTTGGAATTTGTTTTTCTGTGTGGGGAGACGCGTTGGCGGGGTATGTGAGCGACAACCATGCGAGCGGGCGTCTTGGGGGACTTTTACCCTTCCGATTGCTTAGTTTTGGGGGGGGGGCATATTTAAGGTTCTCAAGTAAAGG
>JAYTUR010000800.1:0-4334 GCA_043744475.1 Saprospiraceae bacterium
TTTAGAATTGGGCAATCGTCAAGGATTACGCAACCCCTCAGTATTCAAACCGCTTTGGGTAGTTGACTTCCCACTTTTGGAATGGGACGAGGACACGCAGCGTTTTTATGCGATGCACCACCCATTCACATCGCCAAAACGCGAGCAAATTCCTTCCATGCTTAGTGGCGACCACGAAACGATGAAAAACTTGCGCGCTGATGCGTATGATTTGGTGTTGAATGGTGTTGAAATCGGCGGTGGTTCGATTCGGATACATGACCGTGATTTGCAATCTAAAAACTTTAAACTTTTGGGCATGACAGAAGCAGAAGCGGAATCTAAGTTTGGTTTTTTACTCGGTGCGTTTGAGTTTGGTGCGCCGCCGCATGGCGGTATTGCTTTTGGTTTCGACCGTTTGTGCGCCGTGATGTCGGGCAGCAATTCGATTCGTGACTTCATCGCTTTCCCTAAAAACAATCAAGGACGTGATATTATGATTGACGCACCTTCGTTCATCGAAGATACCCAATTGGCAGAATTGAGCATTGATGTCGTAGGCGAAAAAGTGTAGTATTTTGGCAACATAAAATAAAAAGCAGTTATCGAACAAGGTGTGTTTTGATAACTACTTTTTTTATTATCTGACATGATATCAGTGTCATATCTCACACAAGCGTAAAGCTGCTTTTTCTAACATATTTTCTGTTTTGGCAAAACACAAACGGATGATTTTTTCATCTGAATATGCCCCCTCAGTATAAAAGACCGAAACAGGTATTGCAGCGACACCCACATCAGTGGTTAGCCATTGACAAAACTCAAAGTCTTTTTTATCACTAATTTGTGAGTAGTCAAATAGTTGAAAATAAGTGCCTTCACAAGACAATGGACGTAAACGCGAAGTCGCGATTTTTTCGAGAAAAAAATCGCGTTTGGCTTGATAAAAATCGGATAAATAGAGGTAATTTTCTTCGTCTTCCATAAAGTCGGCAAGGGCATATTGGATGGGTGTGATGACTGAAAACACGTTGAATTGATGCACTTTTCTGAATTCACGCATCAAATATTCGGGCGCAACAGCATAACCGACTTTCCAACCCGTGGCATTAAACGTTTTGCCAAAAGAAAAACAAGCAATACTGCGTTCCGATAACTCAGGATGGCTTAGGACGCTGGCATGAGGACGTTGGTCATAAATCAAATGCTCATATACTTCATCACTCAAAACGAGTATATCCGAGCCCTGTGTGAGTTTATTTAAAATATCTAAATCATTGGTATTTAAAGTTTTACCCGTTGGATTATGCGGCGTATTGATGATAATCATTTTTGTTTTGGACGTAATCAATTGTGCAAATGCTGCCCAATCTATTTTATACTGAGGGGGGAATAGGCGATAAGCTACGACCTTTCCACCCATCGTTTCTACGCTTGGTGCATAAGAATCGTAGGATGGTTCAATCAAAATGACTTCATCATCGGGGCGAATGAAGGCAGCAATAGCGGTAAATAGGGCTTGCGAACCGCCTACAGTTATGGTTATTTCGGTTTGTGGGTCAACCGTTTTGCGATAAAAAGTGTGTATTTTTTCTGCCAAAATCTCTCTTAATTTCAATACCCCTGGCATGGGTGCGTATTGATTCATCCCTTTTTGAATATATGAACCAATCAAATTTTTCAATTCTTCTGGTGGGTCAAAATTTGGAAAACCCTGCGACAAATTGATGGCTTGATGTTGCTCTGCAAGGGCGGACATGGTGGTGAAAATGGTCGTACCGACGTTGGGTAGTTTGGAATTTATTGTCATTAATATGTGTATTTATTGATTAATTGAAAAAGGCAATTTCATACCCCTCAGTATAAAATTGCCTCTATTTGTTAAAGTGAGGTTCAACTTTCCAAAAATTTTTAACTTTTGGAAAGTTGAACCTCATTGTGAAAATCAACCGCCGTTCAGACTCATCCGAATTTTTTTCTCCAAATCTGAAACGGTATCTTTGAAAATAACATCTGTATCCATCAAATCTTGCACGGCACGGCATGAGTGAATGACCGTTGAGTGGTCACGTCCACCAAATTGGTCGCCAATGGCTTTGAGCGATGAGTTGGTCATGTTTTTTGCTAAATACATAGAGAGTTGACGCGCAATGACAATCTGACGTTTGCGGGTTTCAGCAGCCAATTTGTCAAATGGCAAATTGAAATGGTCGGCGACCATCTGCTTGATAAAATCAACTGTAATCTCTTTATTGATGTGTTGAACAAAATTTTTGATGACTTCTTTTGCCAGTTCAATGTCAATATTTCGTTGATTGAGCATAGACTGCGCAATGAGTGAGATGAGGACCCCTTCCAACTCGCGAATATTGTTTTTGACATTATAACAAATAAATTCAGTGACATTTGAAGGCAAATCAACGCCTTCTAAGCTCATTTTAGCTTCAAAAATGGCAATACGTGTTTCCAAATCAGGCGTATGCAAATCGGCACTCAAGCCCCATTTGAAGCGACTGATAAGGCGTTCTTCCATGCCGTCAAGGTCTTTGGGTGCTTTGTCACTTGTAAAAACCAACTGTTTACCTGTTTGGTGGAGTTGATTGAAAATGTGGAAAAATATTTCCTGCGTTTTGTTTTTACCCGACAAAAACTGAATATCATCAACGATGAGTACGTCAATCATTTGATAAAAATTGACCAAATCGCTAACGGCATTGTTCTTAATGGACTGAATAACTTGATTGCCAAATTTTTCACATGACACGTAAAGGACATTTTTGCCGTCATCTCTACGAACGATTTCATTGCCAATGGCTTGTGCCAAATGCGTTTTGCCCAAACCCACACCACCAAAAATGAACAATGGATTGAAAGCCGTTCCACCTGGTTTTTTGGCAACAGCCAAACCTGCAGAACGCGATAAACGATTGCAATCACCTTCAATAAAATTATCGAAACCGTAATTTTGATTGAGTTGTGGGTCAACCTTGATGCGGCGAATGCCTGGAATAACAAAAGGGTTTTTGATATTATCGGCATTCAAGCTTTCGGGGGTGTTCGAGCTGTTGTCGCTCGATTCTTTTTTTGATACTGAGGGGGTCGCAGGTGAGGTGACAGCGGCTTGATTTTGCTGCTGCGCACCATTCATAATTTGATACTCAAGTCGTCCTTTGTCACCCAACTCTTGACGGATAGTGGTTTTAAGTAACGCGACGTAATGCTCTTCCAACCATTCGTAGAAGAATTTGTTAGGCACTTGTATCGTCAATGACATGCCTTCGAGCCTGACCGGCTTAATCGGGTCGAACCATGTTTTAAAACTTTGGGCGTTGACATTCCTACGAATTGTATGAAGACAACTATCCCATACGGTTGTACAGTCCTTATTCATATTTTACAGCAAACATTAGGGGGCTTCGCAGCCTCTGTTCATTAATTTTTTTTTAAAAACTGATGTGCGTGTAAGCCGAGCGTAGTAAATTTCTCAAAGTATTATAATTATATTTAATACTCGCTTAACTATATTCCCATGTGGGTGTAGGAATTGGATATCGTTGTTCAGTTAATGTTTCATATTGCGGGCTACAAAGGTGAGTCATTTTTTCGATACAAAAAAGGGTTTTGGTAAAGTTTTTTTGAAAATAATTTTCCCACTTGGGCTATCAATTATCTGTTTAAATAGTTGAAAACTACCACCAAATAAGGGATTTGGTTGGTTTTCAATGCTTTAGAAACTTGATTTTCGTAAAATTATGCTTTTTAAGGGAAAGTGTTTTTTTTATTGAAATTGCAAATATTTTAAATATTTTTTTTAACAAAAAAATAAAAAAATATATGGTAATAAAAATCATTTAAAAATAATAACAATTTCTATGTATTAGAATTTTAATAAATTGTTTTTTTTATTTTTCTTGGAAAGAACTGTATATTAAGGACTTATGCTTTGAAAGTGTATTGTTTTTCAGTGTTAAAAAAACGAGTTATTGTAGTGTTATGTATTGATTAGATTTATGTAATTTTCTATTCTTTTGGTGAAATTTAGCTTATATTATTCTTTTATTCTAAGATGAAAAGAAAGCATATTTGGTCGAACCTTTTGAAAGCAAGAGTAAATTTTTTATGCATATTTGAAAATCGCTACTTCGATTTTTATAATCGAACAAAATGCTTTTGCATTCGTTTCGTAAAACAATCAATTACCCCCTCAGTATTGACATAGTTTTTGCTATCTTTGCGCCGCATTTTGCAAGAAATTGATAATAAATAAATGAGTAATCAGAAAAATATTCGTAACTTTTGTGTCATTGCACACATTGACCACGGGAAAAGTACCCTTTCCGACCGCCTTTTGGAAT
>JAYTUR010000801.1:0-4326 GCA_043744475.1 Saprospiraceae bacterium
CCATTTTTGGGCTTCGCCTTCAAATAAGTGTATTAGTAAGAATCATTAACAAAAAAACAAGTATGCTTTCAAAAATCAAAAACGATTTGCCATTCAGTATTGTCGTCTTTTTAGTCGCTTTACCCTTATGTTTAGGCGTTGCATTAGCCAGTGGCGCACCACTTTTATCTGGTGTTATCTCTGGTATGGTCGGCGGACTCGTCGTCGGCTTTCTCAGTCAATCAGATACCAACGTTAGTGGACTCGCGGCGGGATTAACAGCCGTTGTCGGTTTTTATAAATAGGCCCCTTCAGTATAAATCGTTTAAATCTCTATTTACAATCAAACTATTTTATGAAAATGATTAAAAAATTAATTCTAACATTCCTCTTGATGTCATTTGTGCTACAAATGAATGCCAAGGACGGCTATTTTTGGGGTGTTAATGGACATCGTATCGTCGGTGAAGTTGCCAATTCTTACCTTAGTTGCAAAGCCAAAAAAAATATTAGTAAAATTTTAGGCAATGAATCCATAGCCATTAGCAGCAATTGGGCAGATTTCATCAAATCAGATACCACGATGAAATACTTAGACCCTTGGCATTATATCAATGTCAAATCGGGAATGAATTATGCCGACTTTTCATCTTACTTAAAAACCGATACCGTTACCGATGCTTTTACAAAAATCAATTTTTTGGTTAAAGAATTGAAGAACAAAGACTTAGCGCAAGATAAAAAGCAAATGTACTTGCGTTTGCTCATTCATATTGTCGGCGACATCCACCAACCGTTACACACTGGACATGCCGAAGACTTAGGTGGTAATCGTATCAAAGTGATGTGGTTTAATGAAGCGACAAATCTGCACAGCCTTTGGGATGATAAACTCATTGAGTTTCAAAAGTTAAGCTATACTGAATACACCAAAAACATCAATCACGCCAACAAAGCTCTTCGGAAAGAGTGGCAAAACCAACCCTTGTCTATGTGGATGTTTGAATCCTATCAATTAGCCGATAAAATATATGCTGGTATCACACAGCCCGACCAAAAGTTGAGTTATCGCTACAATTATGACTATGTGAGTATGATGAACGAGCAATTATTGAAAGGCGGCGTGCGCTTGGCGGGTTTATTAAACGAAATTTTTGGATAAATCTATTCGACAACTCAGGCGTTATAACATTCCAAAAGTTTTAAACTTTTGGAATGTTTGTTTAATAATTCAACATCATGAAAATACACACTGTTTTAACGCTGTTTTTAATGTCCCTGATGTCTTTTAGTTGCGTTCAAACGTCCACAATTGAAAAGCGCGGCGCAAAGGACAAAAGCACTACAATTATTACAGGCGCAGACCAAACCGAAAAGTACATCAACGACTTGAAAAACAAGCGCGTCGCAGTTTTAGCAAACCCGACAACCATCATCGGACAAAAACATTTGGTGGATAGCCTGATGTCAAGAGGTATCAATATCGTTAAAGCCTTTGGTCCAGAACATGGTTTTAGAGGTAATGCCAGCAACGGCGCAAAGGTTGCCGACGAACGAGACCCCGCAACGGGCATAAAAATCATTTCTTTATATGGCAACAAAAGAAAACCCACCGCCGAAGACCTCGCCGATGTGGATGTGATGATTTTCGACATTCAAGATGTCGGTTGTCGCTTCTATACCTACATCAACGTCTTGCGCGATGTCATGGAAGGGTGCGCCGAAAACAATAAAGAACTCCTTATTTTAGACAGACCCAATCCCAATGGCTATTTGGTTGATGGTCCCGTTTTAGATATGCGTTTGAAATCAGGTATTGGACAGTTTCCCATTCCCATTACACATGGCATGACCATTGCAGAATTTGCCCAAATGATAAACGGCGAAGGCTGGTTGGCTAACAAAATGACGTGTCAATTAAAGATAGTACCTGTCGCCAATTATAACCACGATATGCTTTATACCCTGCCCGTCAAACCTTCGCCGAACCTCAATACGCCACAAAGCATTATGCTTTATCCTTCAATGTGCTTGTTTGAAGGAGCGAAAATGAATTATGGACGTGGTACACAATTTCCTTTCACTGTTTTAGGCAGTCCCGCCTTTAAAGATAAGTTTACCTTTTCATTTACCCCCCTCAGTATGCCGGGCATGAGCGAGTCGCCGATTCACATGAACGAAGTCTGTTACGGTATTGATTTGAGAAATTATGACATCAGCACACTCGTGAAAAGCAAAAGAATCAATATCCAATGGATGATTGACATGTATCAAGCTGTTCCCGATAAAGCAGCCTTTTTCGATAGAAGTTGCAGCAAACAAATGGGTAATATCGACTTTTTAGCGGGTGTGTATGATTTTAAAAAACAAATTATCGCAGGTACATCTGTTGCTGATATTCAAAAGTCATGGGAACCTGCTTTGTCAAATTACAAAGAAATGCGGAAAAAGTATTTGCTATATCAGTAATTGATGTTACACATGCGGCAAAATACTCCCTGTTTTGCGCCAAAGCGCAAAAAGCGTACAATAGAAAGAATTTATCAGACCGAAGTTAATGTTGAATCGTTTTACGATTCAACATTAACTTCGGTCTAAAAAAGAACTTTCAAAGTACGCTTTTCGAGCAAAGCGAGAAACAGTGAGTATCTCGCCGGCGTGTACATGAATCAGTAATACGCCGCTTAATTTAACAAAAATACTGAGGGGGTGCTTTTTTAGGTAGTTTTGTCTAAACTCAAATAAAAATTAAAAATTGAAAATACTACTGACAGGCGTTACAGGCTATATTGCACAAAGATTATTACCTGTTTTGTTGCAAAATGGGCATGAAGTTGTCTGTTGTGTTCGAGATAAAAACAGATTTAACAATAAATATGTTTCTGAAAACATTACTGTCATTGAATCTGACTTCCTAAAAAAAGAAACCTTAAACACCATTCCCAAAGACATAGACATTGCCTATTATTTGATTCACTCAATGTCAACGCAATCGGGTGATTTCGAAGATATGGAAGAACATTGTGCCTTAAATTTCAAAGAAGTTATTGAAAAAACGGATGCCAAACAAGTTATTTATCTAAGCGGCATTGTCAATGAAGATGAATTATCAAAACATCTGTCTTCCCGAAAAAATGTAGAAGATATTTTAGCTGATGCCACATTTGCACTCACCACTTTGCGAGCCGGTATCATCGTTGGTTCGGGTAGTGCATCCTTTGAAATCATCCGCGATTTGGTTGAGAAATTACCCATTATGATTACACCTAAGTGGTTGAAAACCAAATGCCAACCCATTGCCATTAGAAACGTTGTCGAGTTCTTACACGGTGTGATAAACAGACCAGAAACCTACAATAAAAGTTACGACATCGGAGGGCCAGACATATTGAGCTACAAGGATATGTTATTGCACTTTGCGAAAATAAGAGGACTCAAAAGGCGCATATATATTGTCCCTGTTATGACACCTAAAATCTCATCGTATTGGCTTTATTTCGTAACGGCGACTTCATACCCTTTAGCTAAGAACCTAGTTAACAGCATGAAAGTAGAAGTTATTTGCAAACCCAATAATTTAGCAGAAATATTGGGCATTTCGTTGATTGATTATGATACCTCCATACAATTGGCTTTCGATAAAATTGGTCAAAATCAAGTCTTATCGAGTTGGAAAGATGCCCAAACAAGCAATATTTTTCAAAAAGGGCTTTTACAATACATTGAAGTGCCTGTCAATGGGTGTTTCAAGGATAAAAAACAGTTACTGATAAGTGCCGATAGTCCAGCACTTGACAAAATTTGGTCAATCGGCGGCAAAACGGGTTGGTATTACGGCAATTGGCTTTGGGAACTGAGGGGATTTATGGATCAATTAATCGGTGGCGTGGGCATGCGACGCGGACGCAGAAGTGATACAGATATTTTCGTAGGCGAAGCCCTGGATTTTTGGCGTGTGCTCATTGCCGATAAAGAGGGAAAAAGATTGCTTTTATATGCCGAAATGAAGTTGCCCGGCGAGGCATGGTTAGAATTTAGAATTGATGACAAAAATGTCTTGACCCAAACGGCTACTTTCAGACCTTTGGGACTATTGGGACGCTTATATTGGTATGCTGTTCTGCCTTTTCATTTCTTTATTTTCAATGGTATGATTAGGAATATTGCCAAAAAGCAATAAAAAAGATAAAATACTGAGAGATTGTTTTAAAACTAAAAACATACAATTACTCACTGTTTTTTGCGAAGCAAAAAAGCGTGCAGAGAGAAAATCTATCAGAGCGAAGCTGTTTTTTGAATAAAAATCAAAGATTTTTAATAGATGAAATGCAAAAATAAAAAACATTT
>JAYTUR010000802.1:0-4324 GCA_043744475.1 Saprospiraceae bacterium
GCGCAGTGAAAAGAAAAATGTATAAACTCTAAATTTGAGCAACCACAAAAATAAAAATACTTTTTTTCAAAAACGGTCAACTCTTTTTAGGACTATACAATTGTATTGCCCTGAAAAGGTTGATTATTAAAAGAATAAAATAAAAAGTGTATTACTTTGAAATTCAAAGTAATACACTTTTTATTTTATTTTCCTATCGGACGAATCACAAAACCATAGCTATATCTCTTAGCTTTCATCCGATATGCTTCATGTGTTTCTGCACCCCAAGAATTGTCGCCACCAACGCCTCGTTGTCCCAAATCAACCTGTAAGGTGATGAAAGGACGTTTGACAATATCCGTTACATGACGATTTTTCTTAACAGTGCCTTCATCAAAATCCTCTGTCAATTGAGACATGGCACTAAAACACAAAGGTTGTAAGCCTTCAACCGACAAACCGACCCCCTCAGTATTTGTGAGTTTTAGCCAACGCGTATCTGTTCTGTAACCGCTTTCTTGCGGACGAATATAGTTCCGCGTCCAACCGTTGTCTGTATGGTCATTATAAACACCGAGCAACGAAGCGGTATTTCTATCCGCATAATTTTCAAACGGACCACGACCATACCATTGCACTTGATTGTAGGTGGACGGCAAGCCGAAACGCATACCCATACGGGGCAATTCGGGCGTTTCACTATCGGCAGGCAGTTCTAAAGTTGCATTAATTTGGATTGAACCATCGTTTTTTACCACATAATTCACCGTATAATCGGCTTTTACATCGGGTAAACGATAAAGGATGGTCACAGGCACCCCCTCAGTATTTTTATCCCCAACAGTCACATTTTTTACCATGCGACGCACATGAGCCGATGTCCAAACCCGTGCATAATTGGCGAAATCATTGCCATAATCATTGTCAGTAGGCGCACGCCAGAAATAAGGTTCAGGGAAAAAACCACCGACAATATTCTTATCTTTAAAGGCTAATTGATTGATGCCGCCCGACCTCAAATTGATGTCACCGCTGATGTCGCCAGAAGTAAATTTGAGACTGTTTGCCGTTTTTTCTATGACTAAATTGCCGTTATTATCCTGTTTTTTATCAAAAAAAGAACTGTTTCCAGCAAATTGTTCTCTTGCAATTTCATGCCCAGCAGGAATTGAAAGCGTCGCCATTCGTTGAAAAGCATAGACATTGAGCATTATTTCAGAACCAGCCGCTGCTTTTAACATCGGGATGCTGAGGGGTATGTTTTTAATTTCGCCTGGATTGGCTTCAATCGTAAAAGTCCCATCTTGCACTTTTGCCCCATTATTCAAAAGTTCCCACCGAAAATCAAAATCTTTTAAATTGGTAAATGAGAACTCATTTTTCACCTTAATTTTTCCTGATTTCCAATCCTCATTTTGAAAAATAATGTTTTGATATTCTTTTTTAACTTCATAAATGCCTGGATGCGGATTGCGGTCAGCGTCCACCAAACCATTGCAAACGAAATTGACATCATTATACTGGTCATGGCTGCCTAAATCGCCACCGTAGGCAAAATAGCTGCGTCCATCTGGTGTTTTTGTTCGCAACCCTTGGTCTTCCCAATCCCAAATACAGCCGCCTTGCATATTGTCAGAGGCGCGAATCACGTTCCAATATTCTTTAAAATTACCATTTGAATTGCCCATGGCGTGAGAATATTCACACATAATATAAGGACGTGTTTTAGATTTGTCATTGGCATATTTTTGCATATTATTTACTGAGGGGTACATCGGACAAACGATGTCGGTGTTCCTATTTTCACCCGCTTGTTCGCTCATAACAGGGCGTGAATTGTCTCTTTTTTTAATCCAATCGTAGGTTTCATAAAAAACAGGCCCATTGCCACACTCATTGCCCAACGACCAAACAACAACGCACGCATGGTTTTTATCACGCTCAATCAAGCGTTGTGTGCGGTCGTGGTGCGCCGCTTTCCATTTTGGGTCGTAAGCCGTATGTCGCGATTTGTCGGCAGGCATAGACTGCATTTCTGCACCCAAACCATGCGCTTCGATGTTCACTTCATCAACAACGTACATACCGTACTCATCGCACAGTGCCAACCATTGCGGGTCGTTTGGATAATGTGATGAGCGACAAGTGTTTATGTTAAATTGCTTCATGTTGATGATGTCTTTTATCATCAAATCACGCGTTGGCACTTTGCCTAAATCGGGATCATGTTCATGCCGATTCACGCCTTTTACAAGTACGCGTTTGCCATTGATTAAAAAGTCTTTGCCTTTGATTTCGCTGCGGCGGAAACCGATTTTTGTACCTGTGGCAGATACGGTTTGTCCTTTTTCATTTTTCAAGGTCAAAATAGCGGTGTATAAATTGGGTTGTTCGGCACTCCATTGGGCGGGCGTGGGCACTTTTCCGTCCATTGTTACTTGCTGACTGAGAGGTTTATTTTGAGTAAAAACTTTGATTTTATTCTTATCAAAAATAGATAATTCGATGCTGTACTGAGGGGTCGAATTTTTTACATCAATCGTTGCAGAAAGCGTTCCATCCTTGTAATTGTCGTCTAAACCTGCTTTTACCCAAAAATCGGCAATGTGAACGGGTGGTTTAGCAGTCAAAAATACATTGCGTTCAAGACCTGAAATGCGCCACATGTCTTGGTCTTCGAGATAAGAACCATCGTGCCAACGATAGACTTGAACGGCGAGGGTATTGTTCCCTTTTTTCAAAAAAGGTGTGATATTAAACTCGGCGGGCGACTTGGCGGCTTTTGACAAACCAACGGCTTGACCATTGACCCACACATAAGCACAACCTGAAATAGAGCCAAAATGTAATATAACATCCTTATCTGTCCAATTTTCAGGCACCGAAAATGAACGTCGATAAGAGCCAACAGGATTGTAAGCATGGTCAATATAAGGCGGATTGGCAGGGAATGGGTACTGAACATTGGTATAAATCGGAATACCGAAGCCTTTTAGTTCCCAATTTGATGGTACAGCTATTTCTTTCCAGTTCCAATCATTGAAACCGTCTTTATAAAAGTCTTGTGGACGTTCTTCAGGTGTGTTGACATAGTAGAATTTCCAAGTGCCATTGAGCGACTTGTAATTGGGTGACTTTGAAAAATCATTCTCAAAAACGTCTTCAATGTTTGGGAAATCCATTGCAAAAGTATGCGGCGGCAATTGTCCAAGCTGTGTTATTGAGGGGTCTTCCCATTCTTTAAAACTGAATTTTACTTGTGCGTATATACTTGATAAACAACTGATTAAAAGTGTAAATGCGATAAATGCTCTTTTCATTTTGCTTTGTTTAGATTATGTTAAAAATATAGTCAAGTTGTCTTTTTTCTTTTTCTCAAAAAATAATAAATCAACCCAAGAACCAACAGACCGAACAAGCCTTGTAAACCCCATTTTACGAAAGGATTGAGCCGAAAGGATTTTTCCTCCGTGATAGTTATGAATTGATTGACTTTTTGATTTTTCAAAATCTGCGTGTTGCCACCCGTCCAATGAATGATAATTTCGTCAATTTCGGTCGCATTACCTATGCCAAAGTGAGCATAAGTTGCATTTTGAGACAAATGACTCGAACCACCGCCATCAATTTCTCGAATTTGGTGTTTGCCGTTTATGACGATTTCAACCCGCGAACCAATGCCATGCGTCTCTGCATCTAAGCCCTTGAGAGCTATTTTTATCCAATTGCCATAAGTTGAATCGTTGCGAAACAAGTGTGTTGTTGACTCGACAGGAGAAGTTGAAACAGGTCTTTGATTGACGACTAAGATGTCTAAATCGCCATCATTATCCATATCAAACACGACAGAGCCGCGCCCAATGCCGTAGTCATTTAACCCTTTCATACGTGCTTTTTCTTCAAATTTTCCATTATTGTTTTCAAAATAATAGTCCGCCATGGGCACACAATTGGGGTTTAAATCGCCATTGGCAACGAACAAATCTAAGTCACCATCATGGTCAAAATCTGCAAAATTGGCCCCCCAACTGATTGTGATGTAGTTGGTACCAAGGTCTTTAGACATTTCTTTGAACGGCTTTCCTGCTCCTTGGTTGACCATAAATTTGTTGAAACGAATATTGGTAATAAAATAGTCCAACCAACCATCGTTATTGAAATCGCCAACGGCAGAAGTCATGGAGTTTATCTTCAAATTCATGCCTTTTGCCTCGCTCACATCTTTAAAAGAAGCCCAAGGGTACTGATTTTTAAACAATAAATCAGACGTTTTTTTATAGCCAAAATCGTGATTTACAAAGAGGTCTTGATCGCCATCGTTGTCAAAATCTGTGAATACGCC
>JAYTUR010000803.1:0-4323 GCA_043744475.1 Saprospiraceae bacterium
CAATTTTTCTATCAAAAATAAGCTCAACCCAATAGATTTCTTACTCGTACGCTTTTCGAGCGAAGCGAGAAACAGGGCGTGATTGTATCTCCGAACTCACGTTAATTTAGGTTATTATCTTCGGGCATGTCGGCAATGATAGAAAAAGAATCTCCTTTGTGTTGCAAAACGGTACGCCAAAGGGTATGCGGTTGTGCATTAAATAGATAATTGGCGTGCATATCGCCTAAAATCCAAGAAGAATCACCTACTTCATCTCTCAATTGCCCTTCCTGCCAACCTGAATAGCCGACAAAAAAACGAATGTGTTTGGGTTCAATCAACTTTGCTTCAATGAGAAATTTGAGATTATCCCAACTGCCACCCCAATAAACGCCACTGCTGATACGAATAGAACCTTCTAACGTTTCACCTATATTATGAATGTATTGAATCGAATTAGTGGCCACTGGACCACCATAAAACAGCGGCACATTGAATGTGGGGAAGTCCAACATCACGTCATTCAACCGCATATCGAGCATTTTATTGAGGATAAAACCCACATCACCGTCCTCTCGATGTTCTGTGATGAGGACAACAGAACGCCGAAAATGTGGGTCGAGCATAAAAGGCTCGGCAATGATTATTTTTCCTATTTTAACTTGATTGTTAATTGTCATGTCGCTATCGTTATTTGTTAGGTATTGTGTGTACGTTGGAGGTACAAATGTTCGAACATTCCGAAAGTTTTTAACTTTCGGAATGTTGATGCAAAAAATAATCAGAGATTGTCAATCAAGAAATCAAATCGCTTCGGTCACAAGATTTCTATCAATTTGTGCAAACATACCCCTCAGGGTTTTGCCGTTGCCACCGACTTCATAGACATTTGTTACGCCGTCTTCAAGCATATTACGCATAATTTGCGTCCAACGAACAGGTGCAGTCAACTGTTTTATCAAATTTTCGCGAATGACTGAAGGGGAGCGATGCCGCCCTGCATCAACATTTTGGTAGAGCCAACAGCTCGGTTCATTGATTTCTGTATTTTCAATAGCAGCACGTAACTCATCTTCTGCGGGTTTCATCAAGGGTGAATGGAAAGCACCACCGACGGGCAGAACCAAAGCCCGTTTTGCACCCGCCGCTTTCAAGCGTTCACACGCCTCATTGACACCTGCAATTGAACCACTGATAACCAACTGTCCGGGACAATTATAATTAGCAGGAACGACAATAGCATCAATTTCGGCGCAAATTTCTTCAATTTTTTCATCTGCCAAACCTAAAATAGCTGCCATCGTACTCGGTTCGGCTTCGCAAGCCTTTTGCATTGCCATAGCACGTTGTTGTACCAATCGCAAACCATCTTCAAAACGCATACCACCTGCAGCTACGATAGCAGAAAATTCGCCCAAAGAATGCCCAGCAACACAATCAGGTTGAAAAGAATCGCCTGCCAATTTGGCTTTTATGACCGAATGAAGGAAAACTGACGGTTGCGTAACGCGTGTTTGCTTCAAATCTTCGGCAGTACCTGTAAACATAATATCGCTGATACGGTAGCCGAGAATATAATTGGCTTGCTCAAAAAGGTCTTTTGCTAAGGGTGAATTTTCGTAAAGGTCTTTACCCATACCCTCAAATTGCGCCGCTTGGCCCGGGAAAACGTAGGCTTTTTTCATACTTATTATTTGTTAATGTATTAGTGGTTAGTCATTTTTACTGTAAGGATTTGACTGATTTGATACCCCTCAGTATAAAGATTCAAATTTCGACAAAAATAAAAAAAACTTATAAATCAAGCAGTATTTTAGAGAATATGTCGAAACGTCAAGTTTATTCTTTGTTTGGTTCGGCGCGGTTCTTTGGGTACAGCGTGTTGCCAATGGTGTTGCATCGCACCCGCCATGATGAGCAATGAACCATGCGTTAACAGCAGTTCATGTTTTACGGCTTTATTTGTTTTTCTACGAAATAGAAAACGGCGACTTTCGCCAAAATTGACAGAAGCTATCAAAGGGTTTTGACCCAAAGAGAGTTCATTATCTTGATGCCAACCCATCGAATCATTGCCGTTTCGATATAAATTGCATAAAACACTGTTAAAAGTCATATTGGAATGTGATTGTAAAAAATCATTCGACCTTGTCTTTTCTATATGTTTTTCAATTTCTGTTTTTATGTACAAAAGAGATTTGTTCCAAAACAACGGCTCTTGCTTTTTGCCCGAATAGGTATAGGTTCTGCCTGCGTCGCCATACCAAGCCGACAGTCTCGGTTCAAGAATATGCTTACCGAACATGATAATTTCACCTTGCTGCCAATCAAGTTGATGCGTCAAAACCTCTAAAAATTGGTCAGATACTGAGGGGGTAAAAAAGTGTTCGATGAATACTATTTTTGCATCTTCCAATTCAATATTTTCTTGAAAATCAAACATTTATAAAACGTTGTAGTGTATATGATGTATTTTTAATTAACATTAGAAGGCAAATAACTGCCTTCTAATGTGCGTATTTAGCCTAAATTATTGGCGTTCCGACAAAACATTAAAAGCAAAGTAGAACAAATTCAAAATAATTTCTTTGTTTAGAAATTTTTTCAGACATTTATAGTTCAAAATACGGTATTGCAGATATGAGTGAAACGAATACACGAACAAGTTTCTACATCCATGAAATTCTAAAAATCAAAATAATATAATTATGACAAAACAAATCAAAGTTAGATTCGGACAAGGCGATTTGGTGCTTACTAAAAGCACGAAATATGTGGGCGTCCGTAAATCTCAATCAAACACCCGTGGCTTAATGGACGAATCACAACTAGACGCTGAAATTAAGAAAGTGCGACATCCGCATCTCGGTGGTTTTGAGGTCGTTTCTGTAAACAAACAAAAAAATGAAAAGTTGGACGACAAAAAAACGCTTATGCGCTCGCTCGATGAAGTGGAGGTCGTTACCAATGTTTATCATATCCCTGGCAGTGAAAAACCACTCGTGCCAACAGGCAGTATTTATATTCAATTTGCCAAAGATGTGACAGAAGCTGCACAGTTAGCTATTCTCAATGAACTCAATCTGGCATTGAAAGAACGGCGCAACGATACAAAATTAGTCGCACAATGCACCCCTCAGTCAACTAACCCTGTGACGGCAGCTATGGCTTTGGGCGAAAAAAAAGAAGTCAAATGGGCCGAACCCGATATGGATGCCGAAGTTGACCACTATGCTTATGCCAATCCACAAGCGAGTTTGATGGGGCAAATGTGGCATTTGCAAAATACAGGTCGTATTCCTGACAACCCACAAGTGCGTATGACTGTTGGCGCAGATTCAAAAGTTGTGGATGCTTGGAAAATATTAGACGGTTATGGCAATCCAAACATTGTTATTGCAGTCATAGACAATGGATTTGATGTGACGCACCCTGACCTTAATACAAAAATCGTTCGTCCTTGGGATTTATGGAATGGTTCAACGCAATTGCGTGCGGGTGATGCCTCTTTCACGCATGGAACGCCTTGTGCAGGTGTGGCTATAGCACCACAAACAGGTGGTATGTGTGGCTCAGCTCCCGCAGCACGTTTTATGCCCGTTTCGGGTACTGGTTTCAGTATAGAAAGCACGGAAGCCATGTTCAATTATGTCATTCGCAATGGCGCAGATGTCGTTAGTTGCTCATGGGGTACGGTTGAAAATGGTTATCAACTCAGTTCTGATAAAATTGCAGCCATATCAAGGGCGGCTAGAGATGGTCGGGGCGGTAAAGGCTGCGTGATATGTTATGCCGCAGGAAATGAAGGCGTTGATTATCTTAATTTTTATGCCCAACATCCTGAAGTCATAGCAGTTGGTGCTTCAACAAGCGATGATGATCATGCTGATTATTCAAATACAGGCCCGCAATTGGACGTTGTTGCCCCGTCAAACGGTTCATGGCCTATATTGTCTGCCCGAGCTTATTGGGATCAAGGTATTCCAGGCGAGGTTGGCGCAGCCCGTTGGTATTATGGCGATGGTATTGACCGTGGCAGCCGTTATCAGCATTTTGGTGGTACGAGTTCTGCAACGCCTTTAGTTGCGGGCATTTGTGCGTTGATTTTATCTGCCAATCCAAATTTAACTGCAAAAGAAGTGAAAGATATTGTCCGTATGACAGCCGATAAAATTGGTCCTCCGAGCGAATACTATAATGGTCGTTCTTCGAAATATGGTTATGGACGCATAAATGCTGCAAAAGCGGTGACAGAAGCACTTCGCCGAGCAGGCAAAACGACAACTGGGTCTTCATCTGGCTCAAGTTCTGGCTCAAGCACAAGTTCAAGCACAGGTTCAA